>CBDVDO010000089.1:0-6780 GCA_965372765.1 uncultured Anaerolineales bacterium | reverse complement strand
TTCTTTTAATGGATTATTTATCAGGTTCAATTAATGAACTCGGTTTCTGTATTCAAGGCGAAAATTTAATGATGGATACCCCGGTTCCGAAAGCAGCCGATTTTTATAAAAAACTGCCCAAAGTGGAGCTGCACCGCCACCTGGAAGGATCTTTACGCGTTCCAACCATGATGGAAATCGTCCGGGCTCATGATTTGGATGTAAAAAACACTGGATATTTACGACCCTTGGTCCAGGTAGATCCTCAGGAGCCCTATACTTTTGAAAATTTTCTAGCCAAATTTGGAACTCTGCGTTTATTTTATAAATCCCCGGAAATCATTAAACGGCTTACCTGGGAAGCAGTTGAGGACGCTGCCCTGGATAATGTCCGTTACCTTGAGCTCCGTTTTACCCCAGTCGCGCTCAGCCGTGCGGAAGGTTTTCCAATGGCACAGGTGGTCGATTGGGTAATTGAAAGTGTTCAGGAAGCTTCGGCTCAATACGGAATTTTAGTTCGGTTAATTGCCAGCATCAATCGCCATGAAAGTGTTGCGCAAGCTCAGAAAGTGCTTGAAATTGCCCTGGAGAGAAAGGACCGGGGAATAGTTGGAGTAGACCTGGCAGGAAATGAAGCTGATTTCTCAGCTGAACCATTTCAAGAGTTATTCGCTATCGCTCAAAAGCAGGGTTTACGGGTCACAATACACGCCGGGGAATGGAAGGGCGCTGAGAATGTTCGCCAGGCAATCGAAGATTTGGGTGCGGAGAGGATCGGTCATGGAATCCGGGTTTTGGAGAATCCCAGAGTTGTGGCGCTGGCCCGGGAACGGGGGACAGTCTTTGAAGTCTGTGTTACGAGTAATTTTCATTCCGGCGCGGTAGATGAACTCAGTGAACATCCTATCAAGCAGATGATCAGGGAAGGCTTAAATGTCACCATAAATACTGATGACCCAAGTATTTCCTGCATTGATCTATCGAATGAATATCAAACTGTAACAGAAGTTTTAGGTATGCCGATTAAAGTGTTGGAGGAACGTGTTCTGGCTGCAGCCCGGGCATCTTTTTTGCCCGGAGAGCTGAGTCGACGTTTGACTGTCAAGATCTCCGAGGATTTCAAGGGGATATTAACGGGGGGAGAATAATCTTTACCCTCTGTTTCTTTCCCATTCTTTTACTGCTGCATCAATGATCTGGCGGACTTCTGGATTAGGAATCTCATCTACATCATCATAAGAATCTAATCCCACCCAGAATCGGATTTCTTTATTGTGGTTCTCCATGAGGTGTATCCCTTTTCCTGCCAGGGGAGATCCGATCAGTTTTTTCTGCAGGATGTCATTTACTTCATCAATGACACTCAGTATTTTTGTTTCAGATTTCGCCTCATCTTCATCCTCTAAAATTAGGGATGCCTCCTCAGTGGCTGCTGAAGGTTGGATTTTCGGTTCTGGTGGCGCTTCTTCGTGGACAGTAATGACATTTAGTATTTCCCGCGGCAGTTCTTCTTTTTCCAGGTAAGTGCCGGCCAAATCATAAACCGGTGGACTCCCCTCTTCTTTCCAGACCTGGAGGATCAGGCGGGAGTTCGGACTGGGTTTTTCGATTTTTTCAACCGGCGCTGAGTGTTCTGGAGCAGCCATCTCCGCAGCTGGGAGATCGGGTTCCTCTGGCGCTTCCCTTTTTGATAACTTTTTCGCAAGTGGTGTATTCAGGGAAAGAAGAAACAATCCCAGGAAAAAACCGATCAAAAGGGCAAAAATCACGATAAATATGAGGAAAATGGTTTCCATAGGAACTCCTTCCTATCCTGGAGGCAGTTGGCAGGTAGGGCAAAAATAAGTACTTCGCTGGCCAATTTTTATTCGCTCTATCGGCGTTTCACATGTTTTACAGGGTTCTCCCTTTAAATTATACACCGATAAATAATTCTGGTAATCCCCTCCGCGGTACATCCAGTCAATACTCGCCCCCTGGTTTTTGATTCCTTCCTCGAGGACTTGCCTGATACTTTCCCAGAGTCTGAGGGCCTGCTTGTAATCCAGTGTATTTGATTTTAGCACCGGGTGAAGTTTTGCACGGTGGAGCGCTTCATCAGTATAAATATTTCCCAACCCGGCAATCATTTCCTGGTCCAATAGAAAATATTTCAGCTGTCGGCTGTGAGAACTGAGCAGTTGATGAAGCTTCTCCGGCGTAAAATCATCACTGAGCGGTTCCGGCCCGAGGTGAGCTAGCTGCTCCTGGGCATTTTCCGTTAGCCAGATCCGTCCGAATTTGCGGATATTGTTAAATGCCATCCGGTATTTATCGTTAAAATTGATGATTACCCGGTAATGTTTCCCTGGGGGTGCAGTTTGTTCTTCAACAACAAGTTCCCCGCTCATCCGGAGGTGGATGATCAGTGTATCCCGGGAAAGCCGTATCAGTAGATTTTTTCCCCTCCGCCCGATTCCAGAGATGTACTGTCCCTTGATCCTGTCCAGGAATTCTGCCGGTGTTGGGGAAGCTAACGTTCCCTCCCAGAGTATTTCGGCATCCCTGATCCTTTTCCCAAGGATGGACGGTGAGCCGTCATTGCCTTGCAGCAGATACCTGCGGAATGTTTCAACTTCAGGTAATTCTGGCATAGAGTTTACTCGTCAAACATCTCACCCACACTTCGCCCTTCATGAGCCCGGCGGATAACTTCGCCGAGTAGGGAGGAGATATCCAGAATGTCCACAATCCGGTTCTTCCTCAGGGTCTTAAGACCTTCCGGGGGAATGGGGACAGTATTGGTGGCTATCAGATGTGTGATTGGCGATGCAGATAGCTTTTCAATTGCCGGGTCAGAAAAGACTGGATGTACAAAAACAGAATAAATGTCTCTGGCACCATTTTTCTTCGCCAGGAAAGCGGCCTCAGCCATTGATCCTCCGGTATCCACTTCATCATCCACAATGATTACATCTCTTCCCGCAGTATCACCGATCAGGGATAATGCTTCAGCAGAGTTTTCCTTGGCTCGCCTTCTTTTCTCAATAAATGCGATAGGTATATCCAACTCGGCTGCCAGATTGCGGCCCTTTTTTGCAAAACCCAGGTCAACAGTCAGAACGACAGGATCCTTCATTTTTGGTAGAAATTTTCTCAGGTGATCTTTCAGTATATGGAAGGCAGTCAGCACATCTCCGGGAATGGAGAAAAATCCCTGGATTTGGCCGGCGTGCATATCCATGGTCATATAACGGTCAGCACCAGCAATTTCAATCATATCTGCGATCAAACGGGCAGTGATCGGAACCCTGGGTTTGTCTTTTTTATCTGATCGGGTATAGCTCAGGTGGGGTATTACTGCGGTCACCCTTCCGGCTGAATCCAGCCTCAAGGTTTGCAGCATGATCAGCAGCTCCATCAAATTGCGGTGAACCGGTCTTGAAGTATTTTGAATCAGGTAGACATCCTGCCCCCGGACACTTTCATGAAGCCGGATCCAGACATTCTCGTTAGGAAAATCAATGATGTCCCTTCCGCTAAGTGGGATGTTTAAATATTTAGAGATTCCTTCGGCAACATCGGGGATTGCGGTACCGGCAAAAAGTTTGATTTCACCGTACATACCGCCGTTTGAAGTAGTTTCATGGGTCATAAGGTGATCCTTTGTCTTATTGATTTTGCCATTCAGAATGCAGCATACTCATAATCATAACATCCACGTATTTTCCTTCAAGATATTGTGCTTCACGGAATTTTCCTTCCAGGGTAAAGCCGGCTTTTTCATAGGACCGGATTGCCCGTGGATTGTTTGTAAATACCCGCAGCCAGAGGCGGTGCAGGTTTAGATACTCAAAACCATGTTTGAGCATCAGCCGCATAGCTTTTGTTCCATAGCCCTGATTCCAGTATTCTTTTTCGCCGATGTGAATTCCGATTTCGGCCAGGCGGTTCTGCCAATTGATGTCTATGAATCCGCAGTTGCCCACAAATACCCAATCCTCTTTTTGGGGATCAGGCTGGATTTCAATTGCCAGCGGTCGCTCAAATGGGGATCTTTTTAATATACTGGCAAACCAATCTTCTTCCTCTGCTAGAGAAAGGGGCATGATAAGCGACAGACCTTGCCTGACTTCGGGATCATTAAGCCACTTTACAAATGAAGGCAGATCTTCTTTTTCAATTGCCCGCAGCCGAATCTGATTTCCAATAATCATAATCCTGCTCCTTTGATTAACTTCTCCACTGCCCGCCGGGGTGAAATCTTCCGGCAAACAACCAGGTCCAGGACCTTTTCATAATCCGCTGGTGGAATAGAAGAGTTCCAGCGTTGATGCAGGGCTTCTTGCAGCAGATTCCCCACCTCGTTTTTTAGCCTGGCCTGCTCCCGGAGAATCCATCCTCCACTGGTTTTCAAATACTGCTGATGAGCAGCGATTTGTTCAATTAATTCAGCCACGCCGTCTCCAGTTGTGGCAGTGGTAGGTAGAACGGGTGGAATCCATTTCTGATCTGGCTCAGTGTCCCCTGCCGGCGCTCCTTCAACAGACATCATTTTCCCATGATGCATGACGATGCTTTTTTCAGGCTGGGCAAGAGAAAGCATATTTCTCAAAGCGCGGAGAGCATTATCAGCGCCGGGTTTATCAGCTTTATTGACAACCAGAATATCGGCAATCTCGAGGATGCCGGCTTTGAAGGTTTGAATTTCATCCCCCAGCCCAGGCGCTTCCACGACAATTGTGGTGTGTGCCAGGCTGGCAATCTCCACCTCTGCCTGGCCGGCGCCTACCGTTTCGATCAGAATGATATCAAAACCCGCCGCATCAAATACCTGAACCAGCCCGGCAGTTGTTGAGGCCAATCCCCCCCATGATCCGCGGGAAGCCATGGACCTCACAAATATCCCGGGATCTCCCGCTAAATCCTGCATTCTCACCCGGTCTCCCAGCAAGGCGCCTCCGCTGAAGGGGCTGGAAGGATCAATTGCTACTACAGCCACCGTGGGGGGCTTTACCTCTTCCGGAGGACGGCGGTAGTGGAATGCCAGCTGGTTAACCAGGGTTGATTTTCCTGTTCCAGGTGCTCCGGTTACTCCGATTAAATGCGCGTTCCCGGTATGGGGGAAGAGTTCCTCCAGGATTTGATTTCCTTCGGGTGTGTTGTTTTCTACTTGAGAGAGGGTGCGAGTCAGAGCAAGGCGCTCCCCATTCAAGACAGCCTGCGTTCTGGTCACTGGCATGCTTTGCGTATGTCTTCTATGATTATTTGGGTGGATGTGCCCGGTCCAAAGATCCCATCGACTCCAAGTTTGGTTAACTCCAATTTGTCCTCATCCGGGATGATGCCGCCTAGAAACAGCTTTACATCGTTCAATCCCTGCTTTTGCAGCATCTTGATGATTTTGGGCACCAGGGTCATGTGGGCGCCGGAAAGGATGGAAAGGCCCACAACCTGCACATCCTCCTGAAGCGCCGCTTCAGTAATCATTTCCGGGGTTTGACGTAAGCCGGTATAGATCACTTCCATCCCGGCGTCACGGAGGGCCCGGGCAACGACTTTAGCGCCCCGGTCATGCCCGTCCAGTCCCGCTTTTGCGATTAAAACTCTGATCTTCGTTTGAGAATCGCCCATTCAGCCTCCAGAGCATAACTTTAGATAAAAAAAATTATACCCCAAAGGGTAGGTATGGGCTGGGTTGAACACCTAAAAATTTCTGATAAAGGTTCAGCACTTCAGGTCAATTAACAGGCTAACCGGGCAGTGATCTGATCCAAGTACATCATCATGGATAATGACATCTTCAACCTGCTTCACCAACCCTTCGGAGATCAGGAAATAATCCAGCCGCCAGCCGATATTTCGCTGGCGAGCCTGAAATCGATAGGTCCACCAGGTATACTGTTCCCGGGCTGGGTAGAGGTCCCGGTAGATATCCCGGAAGCCGTGTTCCAGGTAGATATCTATCCAGGCTCGTTCCTCAGGCAGGAAACCGGTTGAACTTGAATTGGCATCCGGGTTAGCCAGGTCAATTGGCTGGTGGCAGGTGTTAAAGTCGCCGCAGAGAATGATTTTTTCTCCTTTTTGATGCAGCCCGTCGCAGATTTCCAGCAGCTCCTGATAAAAACCAAGTTTGTATTCAACACGGCTCAGATCTCGTTTGCCGTTCGGTACATATAGGTTGAAGATCCTGAATCCTGAAAAAAGGGTTTGAATTGTTCGCCCTTCTATGTCAAAAAGGGAGATTCCCAGTCCTTTTTGATTATCTAATGGCGGGGCCTTGCTGAAGGTAGCTACGCCGCTGTATCCAGGTCGTTCAGCGGGATTCCAGACTGGATTATCACCCTCCAGGGACCTTTTCTGGTCAGCGGTTAGTTGGTCTGGGCGGGCTCTTATTTCTTGCAGACAGAGCACTTCCGGGTCCGTAGACTTTATCCAGCTCCCAACCCCGTTTTTAAGGGCAGCACGTATGCCGTTAACATTCCAGGTGGTTATTTTCATTTATTTCCTTTCTGGGTTCAATTGATTCTCATTGTAACAGAATGAAAACGGTAAAGAAAAAACAGACCTCCGAGGTCGAGCCGACCTCGGAGGTCTGTTTTTAGGGAGCAAGGTAAGATTCCTTCTGGTGAGTTCATCTATAGGATGTGGTGAAAAAAGTATTTCTCCTCTTGTTTCTCTCCTCCTTAGATTACGGCGTGCGGGCAGAATAGCTCGCACGCCGTAGTTTTTCCCACTCTGGAATTCTTTGGCTCTCCTTGACCTGAACCCGAACTCCGATATCAACATTATTGATGCCTGAACAGCACTGGGAAAGGGATT
>CBDVDO010000088.1:0-6789 GCA_965372765.1 uncultured Anaerolineales bacterium | reverse complement strand
ATCCGTTCTGGAATAAAAGGAATGCTGTTGGCAGACATGGTAACCCTCCATTTTGTGTAGAAAATGAGTCCCGTTCTGATATTTCAACCCCAGTATAGAACATATGTTCTACTTTGTCAATGGTCAACCGTGCGCTCTCTGGGTCGATTTCTCCTCTTCCTCCCCTCGCAATCTCTGGTAGAATAGGCCTGTATGCCGGAACTTACCCCCTCAGGAAATAGACCTTTATGAAAACTAATCAACCCCACTCCACCTGGGTGGAAGTGGATCTGAATGTTCTTCAAAACAACGTACAAATCATCCGTGAAACCACCGAAACGCCAATCATGGCTGTGGTGAAAGCCAATGGATATGGCCACGGTTTCATTCCCGTAACAAAAGCCGCTGTGAAAGCAGGCGTTAAGTGGTTTGGTGTCGCCCGACCCCGGATGGCGGTGAAAATGAGAGAAAAAGGAATCCTGTGCAAAATCCTGGTGCTTGGTTACATTCCTCCAGAGCGAATCGAGGAAATGATCCAGCTTGATGTCTCTCTCACAATTTGGACTCAAAATCATCTTGAGTTAGTACAAGAGGCTGCAAAAAACACAACCAGTTCTGCTAAAGTACATTTATTGGCTGATACTGGTATGGGCAGGCTGGGGTGCATGCCTGGAGAAACGCTTTCCCTGGCCCGTGATGCCGCTGCCACTGAAAACGTATACCTGGAAGGATTGTTTTCCCACCTTGCCAGGGCAGATGAGCCGGATGCGGAATCGACAAACAATCAGGAAAAAAAGTTCAAGCATATTATTCAGGAACTAACCCAACATAATCTGCTGCCAGAGATCATCCACATGGCAAACTCAGCGGGCAGTCTGGCTCACCCAAAAACACACTTCAATCTAATTCGTCCTGGTATCGCAATTTATGGATTACCTCCTTCACCGGATATCCAGCTGCCAGTTGGAATCAAACCCGTCTTGAGTTGGAAATCCGTCCTCGCCAGCATCAAGGATTTACCCCCTAATCACGGCGTGAGCTATGGGCACCAATATGTGACAACAAAAAAGGAGAGGATCGGAGTGATTCCTGTCGGGTATGCTGATGGTTATCGACTGGTTCCGGGAAATTCAGTGCTGATCAACGGGAAAAAAGCGCCAGTTATCGGTCGGGTTAGTATGGATCAGTGTATGATTCAGCTTGAGGGTATTCCAAACCCCCAGGTTGGTGACGAGGTAGTACTAATTGGCAAGCAGGGTGAAGAGGAAATTACTGTCGACCATGTTGCATCAACCTGGAACACAATCAACTACGAAGTTACTTGCGGTATTAGTTCCCGGGTTCCCAGGATTTCTCCTGACTTATGACAATCGGATCGCCCCCTAGCAGTTCACATCCGGAAATTGGCTAACCCACATCGGGTTGGGTGGGATTAGACTGCTGTTCGAGGGGAAGCACTACGTGAAATTCGCTTCCTGGCAGGTGCTCCGTGTCTTTTACCTTCCGTTCAACCCACACTCGCCCATTATGGGCTTCGACAATACTTCTGGCGATCGCCAGCTGTTCTCCAGGGCGCTCCTCGCCATCCGCAATTTCATCCAGTAGTGAAAAATCAGCCATGAATGGATTCTTGTGTTCCTGGAAAAAGCGGTCTTTCGCATCTGAGTCAATGCCTATTCCAGTATCACAGACAATGATTTCAGCCCCTTCCCATTTGAGAATATCTGACCGGGGCGGAATGTGCCTGCCAGTAATAGTAATTTTTCCCCCACTCGGAGTATGGGTCATTGCATAATTTATCAGGATCTCAAAAACTTTCTTTAAAGCTTCACTATCCCCATAGACTGCAGGAATTTCACCCAGGTTATCGTGGGAAAGTGTGATTTTTCTCGCTTGAACTTGCCCCTGCAGATCCCTGCAGATATTGTCAACGATTGTATAAAGGGAGAGCGGACGAGTCCCAATCTTAAGGTTGCTTGGAGCAATACTCGCTGTAGAAATCATATTTTCAATGATATTCTGCAGCCGGTCAGATCCAGAGAGAATTCCCTTTATCAATTCAGCATAATACTCATCCTTCATGAGCGCAGTATCATTTGCCAATAGCTGAGAATATCCGCTGACCACTGTCAGCGGTGATCGCAATTCATGGGCTTTGATGCTGATGATGTCGGAGGCAGATTTTTTTATCCGTTCAATTTTATCCAGGGCGGTATCCTTAGACGCTTTAACCCTCCGGAGCTGGCTATCAATTTTTGTCAAACTTTCAACCAGCCTGGCATTCTGAAGGGCAACAGAGGTCTGATCAGCCAAAGAGGAAAGCAATTCAATCTCATCATCCGAGAAGGATGCGCCTGACCGTTTTTGTGATAAAGCAAACAAGCCAATCCATTCATCCTCGGTATGGATCGGCACCAGGGCCTCTACTTCCAACGCCTTGATCCAGGTCACAATATTTTCAGGAATGGTTTGAAATTTCGGGATGAACTCAAGTTCCGACTGCGTGAGTGGACGCTTTTCTTCAGCAAGGACTTTGGTTATCGGGCTGCTTGCAGGAAGAAAATCAAGATCCGGCAGCGTAACCGTGGTTCCCTGGACCGCCCTTAAGCGCCAGTTAGGCGGGTCTTTCTCTGGTTCAATTTGATCTACGAGGAACAATGTGCCCTTATCTACTTCCAGGGAATCACATATCAATTCAATAGTAACCTTGGAAAGCAAATCAATATCGAGGATACTGCTCAACGTTTTACTATAACTGCGGATTTCCTGGTTCCTGTTTCTCTCTTTGGTTATCAGCTTCTGGAGAATTGCCCGGATCAGGCGCTGCACCGGGAAAAAGATTATCAGGGCAATCAGGAAAAAGAAAGCGCCATTGTACACCGGCTTATACCAGGATGACTCAACAAAAAGCTTTTCCAATATCAGGAAGCCCAATGCATACAACAGGATAACGACGGTCCCGGTCAGCGCAAAATCAGCTGTCTGAAAAGTCAGCAATTTAAGATCTGGCAGTCGATATGTGAGTACAAGGAAATTTAATATTATGATAGTAAAGAGCAGCAGCAAGCTTCCCAATAAGTAATGATCCAGATGGTAAAGAACCGAGCTGCCCATGTAGAGAATCAAGGCTGCAGTCCAATAAATTGCACGTTGTTTCACCACAGCTTTCTCAGTAACCCGATATTTCTGCAGTACAAGGATACTGGAGAGTATTACAAAAATTCCCCATCCCACAGCCTGGATTACCGTTGATAAAGCAGAGTATGAATAACCCTCTCCCCTACTTCCCCAAGTTAAATCTCCAGGGAGAATGGACCGCGCATCCGCCAAAGCTGCAATAACAACGATAAGAACACTGCCAACAAGCCAGCCCCAGCTAGGGCTTTCTGTTTTAAATACCGCAATCGTTAAGGCGTATAACACGCCGCTGAAAAGCAGCATACCGTACCACGGTAGATGCAACCGGATCCCCTGACCCAAGAAATTCCACCAGGAAAGCTCGGCGCCAAACAATATCAGTGTTATCAGGAAAAACAATCCATGCAAAATCACCAATAAATAATCTGCCTGTTTATAAACCCGGAGTTTCCGAAGAGCGTTAATTATCAAGCTGATGGAATAAATCGCGATACAGATATAGAACAAAGCCGGCAAAGTCAGGATTGAATTCATTATCGATTCTCTTCCTTATATCAAGCGAACTGTTACCAATGTTCCAGCTTCGAGTCCGGTTGCAGATGCAGGTATTTTTATTAATCCATCTGATCTGGCCAGGATAAAAATTAAATTGCTTCTGCCAAAAACAGGTTCAGCGAGAAAGCTGCCTTCTGGCGTTTTGATTACTCGAACCGGAATCCAGTCTTCCCTCCCGGTTTGAGAGGAGATATTCACTGTCAGCTCAGCAGACAGCGCAGGCTCAGGCCTAGATCCTCTTACTCCTAAATACGCCTCAATAATCGGTGAAACTAATATCACCGCAATCACCAGAGCGCTGACAGGGTTTCCGGGAAGCCCAATCATTACTTTCTCACCGGATACCGCAAATATTGTTGGTTTCCCCGGTTTAATGCTGATCCCGTGAACAAGTACTCCCGGATCACCCAGGATGTTCATAATATCTGCTGTCAGGTCCCTGGTACTGGCAGATGAACCAGCAGTGACAATCAAATGATCACATTCCTGATGGGCTTTTTTCAAAGCTTTCAGCATCTCATCCCGACTATCAGCAATAATACCATAATGGGTTACTTCTCCCCCTAAATCCTCGATTAATGCCCCCAGGGTATAGGAGTTGATATCTCTTACTTCTCCCGGTTTTGTTTTTCGCGAGGGAGGGATTATCTCATCACCGCTTGACAGGATGCCAATAACTGGCGGTATTGCAGTTCTTACTGACGTTATTCCTAAAGCCATTAACCCGCCAATTTCTGCCGGCCTTAGTCGGGTTCCTTTGGGGATAATAGTTTCTCCGACAGAGACATCTTCCCCAACTTCAATCACATTTTCTCCTTTAGCTACTGCCCTGAATACCTCAATTTCCCCTGATTCGAGAATTTGGGTGTCCTCAATCATAATCACCGCATCTGCGTCCTTCGGCAGCATGCCCCCTGTATGGATCAAGGCGCATTCCTGGCTGGTGAGAGAAAAATCTGGTTCATCCCCCATAGGCACCTCGTCTTTTATCCTAAGGTACGCCGGCAGACTCTCTCCAGCCCCATGGGTTTCCTTTGCCAAAACCGCGTAACCATCCACGGTTGAACGTTTAAAATCCGGTAAATTTTGAGGGGAGAGAATATCTTCGGTTGTAACTTTGCCCAAGGCCTTTTCTGTTTTAACAACCTCTGATTTTACTTCAGGATTGATAACATTAAACAAGATCTCAAGGGCTTTATCAGGTGTGACTAAAGAAAGAAATTCAGGCATAAGGCCTCATGCGTTTTCCTGGTTTATCGCATCCAGGAGGAATAGGTTAACAAATAAACCGGCAGGAAAAATGTTACCAGAGACAAAAGAGTGATTATCGGCCAGCGCGCAGGAGCCCCATCCTCCAGCTGAGACAAGTACCATACCAGATAAACCGCTGCGGGAAGGGTTAGAAAAACAGATCCGACAACCCGGACTGGGAATCCAAACAATATTGCCACCCCGAACAATAAAAACCCGCTGATGATCATCAAGTTATGAAGAAAAACACCCTGTATCCAACCAATCCTGACCAGAAGGTTTCTTCTGTTCTCCCTTAAGTCAGCGCTGTACCCTGGCAATCGCAATAAGAGGATCATCGCCAGGTGCAGCGGGAAAAGAGGAAAAACACCAAGTGCTAATAAACGGTGAAATGAGCCATACTGGAGGAAAAACCCAAGTGCCGGAGGAATAATAATCAGGGTAATTGAAGTAATGATTTCTCCTACACCTGATAGATTCAGGGAAAGGCCCGGGACCACCAGCAGAAAAATACCTCCAAAAAACAATCCCATCAGAATTGCCGTTGAGATGCTGACGGCTCCCTGTAAAATGAGCAGCACACTCAGGACAATCGCCCCGGCAAAACAAGAGACCGAAATATAAAGAAGGACCTCTTCGGATTGAGCTGGTTCAGCCGGTTTTTCGTCCGACCCAAATGGCAGCCGTTTATACAATCCCGCGTCAAATGGTGTTTTAAAATGATCGCCTAGAAAATAATATCCCAATTGGAGGAAAAGCAGCCAGGCCAACCCCAGCAGGAACAAAGAATTATCAATACTCTGGCCCAGGTAGCGGGCAAACCCTATTCCAAGCAAATAGAGGGCGATGGTAGTCACTAGATGGATAGGGCGAATATGTTTCAGGAGATTCAATCTCTGGCGTTCAATCATATACCCTAGATTATAACTATCTTTCAAGCCCAGAGCTTGATTTCTTAACTCTATTTATACTCTTCCAAGGGACTGCCCTATGATCGGAAAAGATTTGTCAGGAAAAACCACAAATTTGCGGGACGTTCCGCCAGGCGGCGGACAAAGTAGGGATACCATTCGCTTCCGTAGGGCACATAAACGCGGACGGGATAACCTTCTTCTGCCAACTGCTCCTGTAAATTTACCCGGATCCCATACAGCATTTGAATCTCAAGGCCAATCTTCGGCAAATCGATCGATCTCGCGTATTCCAGGGCAAGATTAATTCTTTCTTGATCATGAGTTCCAATCGCCGGGATTGGCGGAAAAGAACCATCAGGACTTATTTTCGACCCATCCGACAGGGATCTATCCAGAAGGAGCTCAGTGATTTTATCAAAATTTAGGTCAACATCTCTTTTCTTTGGAAAGGCGATTCCCGGAGGTTCCTTATAGGCTCCTTTACAAAGGCGGATACGGGTGCCGGTTTCCAACAATTTGCGGACGTCGGCTTCACTCCGGTAGAGATATGACTGGATTGCGATCCCAACGATCGAATGGTATCCTTGATTTCTAGTCTTAGTAAATAATTCCAGGGTTTGTTCAGTTAATGAAGAGTCCTCCATATCAACCCGGATAAAGATATTTTTACTCTTCGCTCGTTCTAGAATTTTCAGCAGGTTTTCCTCGCAGAGGGCTGAATCCACAACCAGTCCTATCTGACTTAGTTTAATAGATACGCCCGAGGCGACTCCTTCCTGCTCCAGCTTATCTATAAGGGTTAAAATTTCACCAGCTGACTGGCGGGCATCCTTCTCTGTGCAAACATTTTCTCCTAAATGATCCACGGTTGCATTAATCCCGCGGTTGTTTAATTCCTTAACCACATCAACCGCCTGATCGAGGGTTTCGCCAGCGACAAAGCGGGCTGACA
>CBDVDO010000087.1:0-6829 GCA_965372765.1 uncultured Anaerolineales bacterium | reverse complement strand
TTTCGTTAAAATCGTTACTTCCATTCTGGGTACTACGATGGCAGCAATAGTGGGCTTGCCGATGATTCAGTTTTTCATATCTCCTGCTCTCAATAAAGTGACGGGGGATGATTGGATCTCACTGGGCCCGCTGGAGAATTATCCCTTGGATATTCCGACCCCTTTCAGTTTCAATCTGACAAGAGTGAACGGCTGGGAAAGAAGCAGCCAGAGCTACGGGGCGTTTGTCCTCCGCCAATCGGATACTGACGTAATAGTTTTTTCTGATGTTTGCACCCATCTCAGCTGCCGGATTTCCTGGGATGCAGATCAAGAGAAATATTTCTGCCCCTGTCACGCGGCATTTTTTGGCAAAAATGGCGAAGTGATTTCCGGTCCACCTCCCCGGCCGCTTGACCGGTATGAAACCAAAATGGAAGGGGACCAACTATTAATTCATCTCCAGGAAGGCTAACCATGGCGCAGAGCATATTCACCTGGCTTGACGAAAGATTGGGGTTAACAGAAATTTACGACACGGTACTGGACCGCAAAGTGCCAAAAGTGAATTGGTGGTTTACACTGGGAAGCGCCAGCCTCTTTTTGGGGCTTCTGCAGGGCATCACTGGCATGCTGCTCTCGGTATATTATGTCCCCACACCGGATCACGCCTATGACAGCATTACCTTTATCATGACTGGGGTTCAGTTTGGCTGGCTTATCCGCGGACTTCACCATTGGGGCGCATCCCTGCTGATTCTGACCGCTTTCTTCCACCTGCTGCGGGTATTCTTCTACGGCGCTTATAAATATCCCCGGGAATTCACCTGGGTCACCGGTGTCTTCCTGATGATCGGCGCTTTGGGAATGGGCTTTACTGGATATCTGCTGCCCTGGAACCAGCGTTCCTATTGGGCAACAACAGTTGGTACCGAGATCGCCGGAACTGTGCCGGTAGTTGGGGATTTCCTTTTGCGGGTGCTGCGGGGAGGAACTGACTTGAGCGCAGTCACCCTCTCACGTTTCTTCGCCTTGCATATCTGGATAATCCCGGCTGTGATCATGGCCGTAGTCTTCACCCACCTATATCTGGTGATCCGGCTAGGGATCTCCAATATTCCTGATAGAGATAGCTGATCCAAAATTCCAGCTGATTTGTGGATAGATTTGAGGAGACATCCCGTGAAAGAAGAACATAAACAAGAATATAAACAAAAATACGAACAAGCCAAACAGGACGGTGTCAAATTCTGGCCCGATATCATATATAAAGACCTGTTGGTATCATTTGGCCTATTCATTCTTCTGGTAGGTCTGGTTACATTTATTGGGATTCACCCTGAAGCCAAAGCCGATCCCAGCGACACCTCGTATATCCCCAGACCGGAATGGTATTTCCTGTTCCTCTTTGAATTCTTAAAGTTTGTTCCGGGAAAAATTGAGTGGGTAGGCACAACTTTGATCCCGGCTTTGGCAGTGCTGGCATTATTTGCCCTCCCCTTCCTGGATAAAAACCACCTAAGGCACTGGAAAAACCGCCTGACAGGTATATCCATTATGGGTGTTGTAGTCCTGGGCATGGTGGGTTTGACGATTCGCTCAGTGATCACCACTCCAGAGCAAGTAGAGGGGTCAGCAGCCAATACGATTCCGGAGCAAATGGCCCTCGGGCAGGAAATCTACTCTCTTCACTGTGTAGAGTGTCACGGTCCAGATGGAGAAGGCGGAATAATTGCTGGGGTGGAAGGATTAGAGGGCGTGGAGTTAAAGCCAATCAGCAGCAAGGATGAAATGTATACCCGATCTGATGAAACGCTGGAAAATATTGCAGCTTACGGCCAGCAGGATCTGGGCATGCCGCCTTACGGCCTGGCGTATGGAGGAGAGCTGAAAAAAACTGAACTTGAATCACTGGTCACTTTTATGCGTTACACCTGGGATGACAGAGTAGACATTCCAGAAGACGCCGCAGCTACGGGAGCAATTCCAGAAATCAAGGAGTTTGAAGTCCCATCCTATGAGGTGCATATCTCCAGAATCACGCAGCGCTACTGCATCTCCTGCCACCGACCCGGAAAGGAAAATAACAATTTCCTGATGCAAACCTACCAGGAAATGCTCACTACCGGAGATAATGCCGCTAACAACCTGATTGCCGGAGATCTAAACAGCTACCTGATCCTGACCAACAAAGGGATTAGCATCCTCGATCCCGACAGCGGGGAAGAGATCATCCAGCAAATGCCACCTACCAAGTTGATGAAAGAAGAATATATTCATCTCTTTGAGATCTGGGTATTAAACGGCATGCCTGAAACTGCCGCTGAAGCAGAAGCTCTTACTGCCGCTGGGCAGGAAGAGTAAATGCAGTTAATTTAAACGATCGGAATTTCCCGAAAAATTATGGGTCGTATTGATATAAACCAAAAACGCCTCCAACATGGAGGCGTGTTTTTATTTTATTCGAAAAATAGATCAGGGAGATGCACACAAAGTATTGTCCAGGGCGTTAAGTTTAGCTGCCAAAACTTCCATGTCTGTTTGAGCTGAAAAACTATCGTCTTCCAATTCAATCAAAATCAAATGATGACGTTGAAGCATATTGTTCACAACTTCAACTTGATCATCGTTTAGCATGGTTTTCAATATCTCCAGGGTAGATCCTACCTTGTCCAGGGCCAGTTTTGCGTCAGCAATCCGGTTCTGCTCCAAAGCCAGGGTCGCATCAGCGACAGCTGCCCGGGCGCTTAAGATGGTAATGTGAGTTGTGATATCCGCTATTTCCTCTACCAAAGCCAGATTAAGTTCCTCAAAAACGTCCAATCGTTCAATTTCCGCTTCAAGCATGGTGATCTCTGTCTGGGCAGAAGTGATCTCTTCTGTTAAATCCGCGACTTTTTCTTGTTCTGGCTGATAGCGGAGAATAGAATCAACAAAAATGCCTCCGGCAAACGCAATCGCAATCACAACCAACCAGATCAATATCCGGCGAAAAATCAATCGGGCTTTCCCGGGTTTCTTCTTTTCATCCGGGGTTACCTCTGGACTTTCTGCAACTTCCTCTTCAAAAGAAGATGTGGGTTCTGACTCAGTATTGGATTCCTCAATTTGGGATTCCATCTCAGCCTCGTCAATTTTCTTTTCCAGGTCATCTTTTAAATTATCTTCATTTATAGTCATTCGTACCTCCTCGGTGATGGTCAAACTAACAAAACAATTATACCTGATTCCAATCCGCACAAATAAATACTAGGAGATTCCTGTATCTGACAGGAAATAATTTCATGCCTGAAAAAGCAGAAGAGCTGGCAAATCACCAGCTCTTCTTCCACTAATCTTTGGAGAGATATGGATGGTTATTTTGCTTTGATCTTAATCGTGCGGGGAAGTGCTTCTTCAGCTACCGGCACCCGCAGAGAAAGGATTCCGTTCTTTAAATCGGCTTCAGATTTATCCATTTCCAGCAATTTTGGCAGGCGGATAACTCGTCTGAACTTTCCTGTTGGCCGTTCCTTGCGAAGGTATTTTACATCTTCATCCGCAGTTTTGAATTCACCCTGAATATCAATGGTGTTTTCTACAATCTCAATTTCCAGATCATCAGGTTCCAATCCGGGAACAATCATTTCAATCACATAAGAGTCATTTTCAACAATGACATCCAGCGGGACATGAATATCGCTTTCAACTGCCCCCCAATTACGAACCGGGCGGCCATAATGACGATGATAGGGTTTTAAGTACATGGACATGTTGTGCTCCTTAATTTATCAGTAAGTGGACTGTTGTTTTATCTGCGATATATGATAAAGGCTGATTATTAGAAGAACACAAACAAACTATTAGAGAAAAGAAAAAGCTTTATCTGTAGAATATTAACAGGGAAATCCTGATCTCTCTGTATTGGCAGAAAATCAAGAGGACAGATAGGAATTACAGATCTTTTTCGCTAACCAGAATCAGGTAAGGAGAATCTTCATCAAAATCTGCCCCTTTAAAATCTCCCAAAATGGCACTTGTCTTGAAACCAGCCTTCCTGAATTCCTGCTGGTAAATTTCCAGGGAGCAGAGTTTATGTTCAGTGGATTGAAGAGATCTTTCCATTCGGCCATCAGGAAACAGCTGGTCATACATCCAATCCCAGCGGATTCCATCTGAAGTAGGGACCAGTCGGCTGCTTACCTGGACCGGGTGGCCGGTTTCCGGGTGGGTAAAAATGGTTTCCAGGTCCGGCTCAGAGTCAATATCTTTCCCCCAGAGATTTACATGCAGAGCTTTTATCCAAGATGGGTTTGGAACACTGGCAATAAACAAGCCTTTCTTTTGGAGGACCATGGTCAGGTTACCAAGCAAGAGCCGACGATCCCGCGCTGTTAGAGTGCTGTAAGTATTACAGGGAACTATCACCGATCCAAAAACGCGATCTACGTGAAAGTGAAGCATATCTGCCTGAATGATATCAATCCGCTTCCAAAGATCCTTATTGTCACCCACCAGTTCAGATTTCAGAAACTGGATGCTGCCCCAATCCACATCCAGTCCCACAATCTGCCTCCCAGCCCTGGCTAATGGAATAGTTACCCGTCCGTGACCACATCCCAATTCCAAGATTGGATTCTTCCCTTTTGTCCATGACCTCCAGAAAGGCAGATCATCCTTGTATTTCGCATGGTGAACCTGAACTAGGTTGCCTGTCATCTCCTACTCTACCTCGCTTTTTTCGCTGTCCTTGACGATCACTTGTATAGAGATTATACTGCTTTGAGCAAGTCTAACGTTTGCACGGGGTGTGGCGCAGTTGGTAGCGCGCCGCGTTTGGGACGCGGAGGTCGACGGTTCAAGTCCGTCCACCCCGACTTTGGTAAAAAGATAATTACATCTCCCCTTTCCAGGGACCAGCCATCTCCGAATTTACATATTTGTATAGACAGGCCGCACATACTGACCTGGTATGATTTAACTAAAGAGAGACTGGTATAATCTAAGAAAATCATTCACCTGCCGATATACCTATGAGGACAATAGATCTTTCAAAATTTCAAACCGAGTCAGGCTTAGCTGGTATCTTCAACACCTTGCGGGGAATCTTTTCCTATGGTTGGCACTGGCAGCAGAGCCGAAAAAACCAGGAAAAACTTGTTGAGGTTCTGGATACAGTCCTGGGGAATGATTGTGCTTTACTAAGGGATGTAAACATCCCCCACGTTGGCAGACCTATACCTGTGGTTCTGCTTACACCAGCCAGTTTGATGGTCATAAATCCAAAATCCCAGCAAGGTTTCTTCCGTGCGGAAGGAAAACGCTGGGAGGAACTAGGACGAAATGATGAGTATAAACAGGCATCTAATAACTTGATTCGGGAAACCTGGCTGTACCAAAAAACAATTGAGGGCTACCTCAAACAACATAATTTCTCTATCCCAGCCGACCGGGGTGTGATGATATTTGTTTCACCGGAAACGGTTATTGAAACCATCCGACCCCGGGTTCGAGTAATCCAGGCCGATGGTATTAAAAACTTCGCCCGTGAATTGGCAATATCCAAGCCAGTTTTCAGCGATATGGATTTTAGAAATGCGATAAAGCTGCTGTCTAACCCCCGGATTCCTGCAAAAGTAAAACCCAAAAAAGCTCCCCGGGAAGAAACCAGCCTGGTCCCTGATGCTGTTGCCAAAGTTGATGAAAGTCTGGGAAGAGTCACAAACCGGATAAATTTCACTCGTAAAGAATGGACAATTGTCGCAGGTCTGATTGCCGTGGTAATTGTCGTCCTCATCATACTGATCACACTGGTAATTACCACAGTGTAGAGTAATCAACGGAAATCGCGTGCAAAGGCCTTTTCTCTCCATCATCATACCTGCATACAATGAAGAATCTCGCCTTCCGGACACTTTGTCCAAGGTGGGATCGTTCCTTGAAGGACAAGTCTATTCTTCCGAGGTCTGGATTGTCGACAATAACAGCACGGACCGTACCGCAGAGATTATCCAGGAATATACAGCCCGCTATCCCAATTTCCAGGGACTTTTTGAAAAAGCGCCGGGGAAAGGAGCTGCTGTCAGATGCGGCATGCTCAAAGCGCAGGGGGAATTCCTTTTTATGTGTGATGCTGATTTATCCATGCCCATAGAAGAAATAAACAAATTCCTCCCACCCCAACTGGAAGGGTTTGACATCGCGATCGCCTCCAGGGAAGCACCCGGAGCTATCCGTTATGATGAACCTCAGTTCCGTCACCTGGGGGGGCGATTGATGAATGGTTTAATCCAGCTGTTTGCTCTGCCGGGATTAAATGATACCCAATGCGGATTTAAATGTTTTTCAGCAACCACCGCGAAAGATCTTTTTCGACATCAAACAATATCCGGTTGGTCCTTCGATATTGAACTGCTGTTTATTGCCCGGCGAAGAGGGTTAACTATCGTAGAAATACCTATCCCCTGGTTCTTTTTTCAGGATAGTAAAGTCAACCCATTCCGGGATGCATTAAAATTCTTGTTGGATATCAAATTAATCCGCCAAAATGCAGCTCAAGGCATGTATGACCCGGAGAATTGATCCCGCTCTAATTCCTCCCCAACCAAATTTGTCATTTGAACACTCCTTCTGGAATGAGGGAATCCTCCTCGTTGCAGGGGTTGATGAAGCAGGCCGAGGTTCACTTGCCGGACCAGTATCAGCTGGGGCTGTTATCCTCCCGGCCCTGGATGAGATCCAGGAGACCTTATCCGGCGTTCAGGATTCAAAACAATTGTCCGCTGCTGAAAGGGCGGAACAAAGGATCTTGATAGAGTCCACTAGCAAAGCCTGGGCAGTTGGTTTCTCCGATAATGCAGAGATTGATCAG
>CBDVDO010000086.1:0-6873 GCA_965372765.1 uncultured Anaerolineales bacterium | reverse complement strand
CGCATTTCCCGGACGGCTGAAGCAGCAGGTTCAGGAAGGACAGCTGGTAAACTGATCTCCCCGGGACAGCTTCCTGCCTCAAGTAGATTTGGGTTTCTTTTCGATATCTTCCCAACCGGTGAACAAACAATCCAAACGCCCAATTTGAAGCGGCATCGGGATTATGCTTTTCTTGTAACAACGACCAGAAGGCTTCAAGTTTACTGATTACACCCTGTTGATGAAGGGTTAACTCTCCTGATAAAATCACTGGATAGATCCCCAGAACCTGCAGGGCCATAAGAGCAGCTGCCTGATTTGGTCCTTCCAAAATTCTAAATAACTCATCCCGGATTCTCTCCGGGGAAACATCAAATAAATCAATCCCGAATTTCCGGATTTGATCCTTGGTTTCAGGCAGGATAAAAAATCCCAGCTGGGCGGCCATGCGGACAGCCCGCATGCCCCGCAGTGGGTCCTCTAGGAGCGCACGATCAGATGTACTGCGGATCAGCCCATCTTTGAGGTCTCTCGCTCCCTGGCAGGGGTCAATAATCTGATGATCCTTATTGATATCCATCGCCATCGAGGTAATAGTAAAGTCCCGGGTTAATAAATCTTCCTCAATAGACTCTCCCTGAAAGGTCGTAAAGTCAATCACAAGACGGGTCTTCTGTTCATCTGTTAATAAAACCCTGGCAGCCTGGCGCTCTTTATCAAGCAGGTAAAAATCGCCATTTAATTGATCAGCAACCTTTTTTGCAAAGAGGATCGTGTCTTTCGGCAGAGCAAAATCCAGATCATGAACGGGTTTCCCCAACAATAAATCCCGCACAGCTCCTCCAACCAAAAAAGCCGCGGAAGGTTTAAATACCTCCACGATTTGATCATACAGCGGTGGGAATGTAGCACTCTCTTTCATATTTTCATCCTGAACCGATTGGAAAATGTTGTCAGCCTTTGTGGAGGATGTGCCCTTATTTATTGTTGATAGAACCAGGACCAATTCTTGACTATTCCATGGACCTCCCCCTTTATTGTAGATCCTCTGAGCGGGCAGATTAATTAATGATCTGGCGGCGTGTATTTATCTTCGTTTACCACCCCGATAAAAGGCAATTCTCTATAAAACTCATCCAAATCTAACCCATAACCAAAAACATATTTATTGGGAATAACAAATCCGACATAATCAATTGGCACTTCTGTTTCGCGTCTTTCCGCCTTGTCCAGCAAGGTGCAAACCTTTAGAGAAGCTGGGTTCCGGGTAGCCAGAAGATCTAATACCGATCTTAACGTATGCCCGCTGTCCACAATATCCTCAACCAGCAGTACATTTCGGCCTTGAATGTCATCCCTGAGATCCATTGTGAGCCGGATATGACCGGAAGCTTCCCGGATACCCGAACCATAGGAGGAGATGGCCATAAAATCAATCGAATGAGGTACTGATATTGACCGCATTAAATCTGTTAAGAATAAAACGCCGCCGCGGAGGATACAGACCAGATGCAAATCCTGTTCCTGATAATCCCGGCTGATGATTTCCCCTAACTCTTTAACCTTGTCCTGGAGTTCCTGTTCGTGAATGAGCACTTCGCTGAGAAATTCATGGTACGATTGCATGGTTTTATTCCTTCTTCCTGTTAGGGACTTGATGATGGATTCTGCAGCGAGCTTCATACATCTCAGAAGCCCCTACGATGATTATCGGATCGTCATAATAGGCAGGTTCTCCGTCCACCAAACGCTGTGTTCTGGTCGCTTCTCCCCCGCAAACCATACAGATGGCATGTAGTTTATCCACAATTTCAGCTTGCGCCAACAATAGGGGCATCTGGCCAAAGGGTTCTCCCCTGAAATCCATATCCAATCCGCCCACTATCACCCGGATTCCCCTCTCCACTAAATCTTGAACAACGGGGATGATTTCCTCCTCAAAGAATTGTGCTTCATCGATCGCTACCAGGGTTACATCATTAATCAGCAAGGCGGATATTTCGGTAGTGCTCTCTATAGGGGTAGCATCATACTCATTACCCGCATGAGAGGTGACCTTCTCGTTACTGTAGCGAATATCAAATCCCGGTTTAAATACCTGGATTTTTTGATTAGCAATGATTGCCCTTCGCAACCTGCGCAGCAGTTCATCGGTTTTCCCGCAGAACATTGGACCGGTAATTACTTCCAGCCTTCCATGATGATGTTTCATTTTTTCCCTCTCTTGAATTATTGTGGTAAATGGAATTGAATCAACCCAACAAAAAACAGGCAGATTATATCTGCCTGTATTTTATCAAAATAAATGTAATTTTACCTTTAAACTGTGATTTCTTCCGCGGCCGCAGGGATTTCAAAATTCGCGGCGCGTAATGCCTTCTTCAGATCAATCAGAGATTTCCGGCCAAAACCCTTAATGTCTAAAAGGGATTGATCTCCACCTTCCAATACAGCCAGAATATCAGCAACCGTTTCCAATTTAGCTTCTACCAATGAGTTAGTAACCCTGGTTCCGAGTTCCAGTATCTCTACCGATACTTCCCCGGAAACCTTTTTTGTCATCCGGGCATCTTTCTCTTTCTGAATCACTTCATAGCTTTTAATTTTCTTGTAAAACCGGTCAACTTGTCCTTCTGTATCTACTATGCGCTGTTCTCCCGTGAAAAATGGATGGCAGGCAGAGCAGATATCTGTCTTGATTGCTTCCGCAGTAGATCCCGTTTTCCAGGTGTTACCGCAAGCGCAGGTCACCGTAGCTTCGGGATAATATGTTGGTTGAATTTCTTCTTTCATCTCTATAATCCTTATTATCTTTCGGGATAAACGTGTACCCGCTTCTTACCGCCGCGGAAAGTCTGGAAGGTTACGAACCCATCTGCAGTAGCAAACAAAGTATCATCGCCGCCCCGTCCAACATTTTCGCCAGGATGAATGCGTGTACCCCGTTGACGAACCAGGATATTCCCAGATCGAACTTGTTCACCACCGAACTTTTTTACACCCAGTCGTTTAGAATTGCTGTCTCGTCCGTTGCGGGTTGAACCGCCACCTGTTTTATGAGCCATCTTTTCCTCCTGATTTCTTCACAATCTTGTCAACCTGCAGCAGTGTATATTTTTGACGATGCCCCTGCCTTCTCCGGTAACGAACTTTTGGCTTATATTTAAATACCAGAATTTTGGGGCCTTTGATTTGCCCGGTGACAGTTGTCTTTACCTGGGCTCCTTTTATCACTGGAGTACCTACGGTTACTTTTTTGCCATCCGCAATAAATAACACCTCATCCAGGACTACTTTATCTCCGACTTCATTGATAAGCTTATCTACCTGGATTATTTCTCCAGGCACTACTTTATACTGCTTTCCACTACATAGGGCAATTGCATATTTCATATTTATTCCTCCAATCTTCACTTCACCGTTCACCCTGTGTTCGCTGCTCTTTCCCACAGGACCGCGGGGAAGTTGGGGGTATTTATCCATGCCAAAAGGCTGCAGAAGGACCTATTCCTTCAATGCCGTGCCATTATACCAGAGGTTAGTAGACTGTCAATGAAAATGCCCTGCCTCCCTGAAATACTAATAAAAAACTTATCTGGATGCTGAATATTTATCATCTGATAATAATTACGATTTGTACTGCATCTTGTCACTTTCCTGAGGGGATTGGATCCCATATAATATGGATGAAACATACCTGATAGACACTTTATAATCATTTTTCAGTTTGTGTTATAAATGGTACTGAAATGGTTTGTATATTTCACACATAACATGCTCCAAAAAGGAGAATGATTAATGGCAGTAACCGGATGGATTGTAGTGGATGATCATTATTGCAAAGGGTGCAGTCTTTGTGTCGAAGCCTGTCCCCAGGAAGTATTACGCCTGGATATGGATCGGCTCACACCCAAGGGATATCATCCTGCTCAAATGATTGAAGAAACCTGTTCAGGATGCGGTATTTGCGCGGTTGTCTGTCCCGATGCTGCAATTACTGTTTATCGAGAAAAACCCGAAAAGAAAGCCAGGAGGTAAATCCAGTGGCGAAAGAATTATTAAAGGGAAATCACGCCTTTGCAGAAGCGGCGATCAGAGCGGGCGTAGAAGCTTTTTATGGGTACCCGATCACACCATCTACTGAATTCCTGGAACATATGGCCAGGCGATTACCTGCTCTGGGGCGGGCATTTGTTCAGGCAGAAAGTGAAGTTGCTGCTATCAATATGGTTTACGGGGCAGCCTGCACTGGTAAAAGGGTGATGACTGCTTCTTCCAGTCCGGGAATAAGTTTGATGATGGAAGGCATCTCATATATTGCCGGCACCGAGGTTCCCGCTGTGATTGTGAACATTATGAGAGGAGGTCCTGGACTGGGCAATATTGCTCCATCACAGGGGGATTACTACCAGATGGTCAAGGGCGGGGGTCATGGGGATTATTTCCCAATTGTGCTCGCGCCAGCAAGCGTCCAGGAAGGCATTGACCACATTGCGCTAGCATTTGATCTGGCAGAGAAATACCGCTCCATCGTTCATGTGATCGTGGACGGTAATATGGGACAGATGATGGAACCCGCCGAACTGCCCCCGATGAGAGAGATTCCGAAAGAAGTTCCAGATTGGGCCGTGACCGGAGCAAAAGGTAGAGATGCCAATATCCTGACCTCGATATACATTGATCCGAAAGATGAGGAAGTAACCAACCTGCGTTTGTTAAAACGCTGGAAAGAGATCGAAAAGAACGAAGTTCTTTTTGATGAATACCTGGTTGACGATGCAGAAATATTGTTAATTGGTTTCGGAACAGCCGGACGAGTGGCATCTTCCGCCATCCGTGATGCCCGCGAAGAAGGGATCAAGGCAGGTTTGCTGCGGCCGATTACCCTGGCCCCTTTCCCCTCAAAGCGGCTTATTGAACTTACAAAACAAGTCAAAAGAATTTTAGTGGTTGAAATGAATTCCGGGATGATGCTGGATGATATTATGAAAATTGTCCAGGGCAAAGTTCCAGTTGAGTTCTACGGTAGAATGGGCGGCGTGACTCCTCTGCCGGATGAAATCCTGGATGAGATCAGGCGCGTTTCTGCCAATAAGGAACCTGGCGCTGAAGATCCACGGGATGAATGGATTTCCCGCCTAGAACAAATGATACTAGGAGAAAAATAATGGTTTCAACAATAACAGAAGTTGTCTATCAGCGGCCGGAATCCTTCACGGATGTTCACACCCATTACTGTCCTGGATGCACCCATGGCACTGCCCATCGCCTGGTCGCAGAAGTGATCGATGAAATGGGCTTGCGCGAAAAGACCATCGGTGTCGCTCCGGTAGGCTGCTCAGTTTTTGCATATAATTACTTTAATATGGATTTTGTCGAAGCCGCTCACGGACGGGCGCCTGCCATGGCAACCGGTATCAAACGAGTGCTTCCGGATAATACAGTCTTTACCTATCAAGGTGATGGGGATTTGGCCTCTATCGGTATGGCTGAAATTATGCACGCTGCTATCCGGGGCGAAAAGATCACTGTTATTTTTATCAATAATGCCATTTACGGCATGACTGGCGGGCAGATGGCGCCCACCACACTAGCAGGAATGAAAACAACTTCCTCCCCTTTCGGACGGGATGTTGAAATGGCCGGGCACCCGGTTCGCATGGCAGAAATCCTGTCTACTATAGATGGTTCCAGTTATATTGTGAGGCGCAGTTTGCATGACGCGGCCAACATTAGAAAATCGAAAAAAGCCATCAGATTGGCATTTGAAGCGCAGGAAAGAGGACTTGGGTTTTCCATGGTTGAACTGCTGTCCTCCTGCCCGACCAACTGGAAAATATCCCCCCAGGACGCGCTTGATTTTGTGGCCGATGAAATGGTTCCGGTATTCCCTCTTGGGGACTATAAAGTATCCCCTACTCTGGCATCACTGAAGGTATAAGGAGTTCTTTGGTATGGATGAAACCAGTATCATTATTTCCGGGTTTGGCGGTCAGGGAACCTTGTTTGCCGGACAGGTTCTTGCTTATGCATCGATGGATAGCGGGTTGGAGGTCACCTGGATTCCTTCCTACGGTCCCGAAATGCGTGGAGGTACGGCGCACTGTACAGTAATCGTCTCAAATGAGCCCATCGGTTCCCCCCTGGTCAGAAATCCAGATATTGTTCTGGCGCTGAACCTTCCCTCAGTAGATAAATATGAGGACAGGATGCCGACGGGTGGAATATTAATTGCAAACTCTTCTCTGGTTCCCCGGGAAATCCAGCGGGAAGATATCACTTCTCTACTGATCCCGGTCAATGAAATTGCCGAGAAAATCGGGTTGTCCCGCCTGGGTAACATGATCATGGTTGGGGCGATGATTGGTATCAACCCAATCCTTCCCCTGGACACTGTGAAAAAAGCCCTCGAGGAACATATCCCCGAGCGGCATAAAAAGACCTTGCCCATGAATTTCAAAGCGATGGACACAGGCTTTGAGTTTGCCAGCCAGGCACAATAATAAAGAGACTAGTCCCTAAGATAACAATCCTTCAAATAATAGGAACCCGGATCCTTTGAGTATCCGGGTTCCTGAAAAATACACAAAAAGCGGTGCTGAGAAAAAGCACCGCTTTTTGTTGTTGTTATTACCGGTTATATCTAGCCCGCTTTAGGCAGGGGTTTTTCCGGGTCAGCAACTACGCCTGATTTACTGATTTTATACGCCTGTCCCCACAGATGGCCGTTGACTGCAAAAGAATACACCGAAGTGAACAGCACACCAATCACGCAGGCAATGGTGCCCAGCGAGGCGACCATACCGGCCACAATCCCGCCTAGAAATACCATGGCGTAAGTCCCGATATTATCCCGGACCATTTTGAATATTTCACCCAATTTGAACGCTGAGC
>CBDVDO010000085.1:0-6884 GCA_965372765.1 uncultured Anaerolineales bacterium | reverse complement strand
TGGACACCGAGGAAGAATTTTGGATGGAGATGATACCTGAAAACAAGTATCAAACCAGGAAAGATCGTACCCGGCGTTCACGGTTATATTTACCGGGAAATTCTCCAAAATTGATGTTAAACGCTGGCATTCACCAGCCGGATGGAATCATCCTGGACCTGGAAGATTCTGTCGCCCCAGATAAAAAAGAGCAAGCGCGTTTCCTGGTTCGGAATGCATTAAGACAGGTGAATTTCTACGGGGCGGAAAGAATGGTCCGGATCAATCAGCTTCCCCTGGGATTGGATGATTTGACTTACCTTGTTCCACACCATGTCAATTTAATCCTGCTGCCAAAATGTGAATCAGCTGACCAAGTCCAGGCAGTTGATAAAAAAATCTCAGAAATTATTTCCGATTCTGATTTAGATTACCCGGTTTACATCATGCCAATTATTGAAAGTGCTCTTGGTGTGATTAAAGCGTTTGAAATTGCCTCCGCATCAGAGAACGTTGCAGCTTTGGCAATTGGATTGGAAGATTATACGGCTGATCTGGGAGCGCCCCGGACAAAAGAAGGCCGGGAAACCTTTTTTGCCCGGACTCAGGTAGTCAATGCTGCCAGGGCTGCAGGTATTCAAGCGATTGACTCAGTATTTTCTGATGTCGCTGACATGAATGCTTTGCAGGAAGTGGTATTGGAATCCAAATCACTCGGGTTTGACGGCATGGGATGTATTCATCCCCGACAAATTAAAGTTGTTCACGAATCTTTTGCGCCTACTGAAAAAGAAATTCAAAAAGCATCAGATATCGTCAGGGCATATGATGAAGCTGCTTCAAAGGGGCTGGGAGTAGTTTCCCTGGGATCAAAGATGATAGATCCTCCGGTGGTAAAAAGGGCTCAAAAGACAATTGATCTGGCGGTGAAATCCGGGAAGCTGCCTGAAAACTGGAAAGAGCAGGGCAGTGATAAAGAACATTGATTTTCAGGGAAAAAACAGGAATAGCAGTTATGGCAAATAAATTTGTAAAAAACGCTGTTGGCAGGATGATACCGGAAAAAATTAACGGGAAACCGGTAATTCCTTATCAAGGTGTCCATAAATATAAAACGACCGGTCGAAGGTATGCACCGCTGCTGGCAAACTGCGCAGATTATCCTGAGGATGGCAACAAACTGGTAAATGACCTTAAGACTGCATTAAAAAAGGCTGGACTCAAAGACGGTATGACAGTTTCTACCCATCATCATTTCCGCAATGGTGACCTGGTTGCCAACCAGATATTTATCGCAGCCTCGGAATTGGGCGTTAAAGATTTAATCTGGTTTCCTTCAGCGTCCTTTCACTGCCATGAACCGATGATTGACTATTTAAAGGACGGCACGATTCATCATATTGAAGGCAGTATGAATGGCCCGCTGGGCCGGTTCGCATCGCTGGGAAATATGAAAGGAGCGGGGGTCCTACGCTCTCATGGCGGCCGCTATCAGGCTGTCCAGGACGGCGATGTGGTCATTGATATCGCTGTCATCGCCGCCCCGACTGCAGATCCCTTTGGAAACGCAAACGGCTTAACTGGTGATTCCGCTTGCGGGTTGCTGGGATTTGCCCTGGCAGATTCGCAGTATGCCCACAAGGTTATTGTGGTGACTGATAACCTGGTCCCGTTTCCCTGCGTTCCCTGGCAAATTCAAGGGAATTATGTGGATTATGTGGTGGAAATGGACCAGATTGGCATCCCGGAAAGGATTATCTCCGGAACAACCCGCATTACCAAGAGCCCTGACCGGCTTTTTATAGCGGAGCTGACTGCCAAATTTTGTGACGAGGTGGGAATTTTATATGATGGTTTTTCTTTCCAGGCCGGAGCGGGAGGTACGTCTCTGGCGATTGGTAATTACTTTGGCGAGATCATGCGGGAAAAGGGAATTAAAGCTCGTTTCGCCCGGGGAGGAAGCAACCAGTATCTGGTAGAAATGCTGGAGGAAGGTTTGATTGACTATATCCTGGATGGACAAACCTTTGACCTGGCCGGAGTACGTTCCATGCGGGAAAATCCAA
Source organism: uncultured Anaerolineales bacterium (assembly GCA_965372765.1). Taxonomy (GTDB): domain Bacteria; phylum Chloroflexota; class Anaerolineae; order Anaerolineales; family UBA11858; genus B10-G9. The sequence goes on along the minus strand of CBDVDO010000085.1, from coordinate 4,839 downwards.
ACCATGTTAATACCAGTCCGTTCACCAGTTATAACTACCATGGGAAGGGAAACTTCGCAGGAATTGTAGATGTGGTCATATTAGGCGCAACAGAAGTGGATGTGAATTATAACGCCAATGTGGTCACTCATTCCGATGGGTATTTACTGCACGGCATCGGCGGCTGGCAGAACTGCCTTTTCAGTAAAAACGTCATTCTGCCTATCCCGCTCTTCCGGGATCGAATACCTATCATCAGGGATGAAGTAACCACGATATGCGGGCCGGGAGAATTAATCGATGTGATCGTTACTGAACGAGGGATTGCAATTAATCCTCGCCGTAAGGACTTGCTGGACGCTGTGAAAAATTCCAAATTACCAATCCGGACAATCGAGGATTTGAAGGAAGAAGCGGAGAGAATTTGCGGAAAGCCTGAGCCGGTTGAGTTTGGGGAGCGGGTGATTGCGGCGATAAATTGGGTGGATGGAACCGTAATTGACGTGGTGAGACAGGTGATTGAATAATTAATAAAGGGAATATTATGAAAATTGAAGAACTTTGGCCCGAATTATCCTGGATAAAAGACCCTCAGCTGCGGGAAAGCACCACCAAAACCTGGGAATTGGCTCTGGAAAGAAGCGTTTTAACGGCTGAGGATTTAGGTCGAATTCCCTTTACTTTGCTGGCCGGACCGGACCTAAAAGTCAGCTTTATGGAACATAAACGATGTGTGGTCCATGTAGCTCTGGAGAGCGCAAAGAAGATGATGGACTTTTTTGGAGAGGAGCTTCCAATTGATCTTGACCTGGTGATTGCCGGTTCGATCCTGGCCGATGTAGGAAAACTGCTTGAGTATGAATTGGATGGAAAAGGTAACTCTATCCAGGGAACCTACGGTAAATACCTCCGCCATCCTTTCTCCGGGGTTTCTCTGGCTGAAGAATGTGGTGTACCAGCAGCGGTATGCCACATAATAGCTGCCCATGCTGGCGAAGGGGATCTGATCAAACGAACTACTGAAGCGTACATTGTCCATCATGCGGATTTTATGACCTTTTTACCCTTCAAAAGCCGGCTGGAAGTCTAGCTCATTCAGGATTTCATATAGTTAGCAGGTATCCCGACCAATAGACAAACAGGAAACATTATGCCCCTTACTTTTGCAGAAAAAATACTTGCGAAAAAAGCCCGTCTGCCGAAAACAGTACCGGGGCAAATTGTTGAAATTACGCCGGACGTGATTCTCTCACATGACAATACCGCCCCAATCTATGGTTTGTTTCAACGGATGGGAGGGGAAAAAGTCTATAACCCGGACATGCATGCTGTCATCCTGGATCATGCCACTCCGGCTCCCAGCACAAAACACGCAGAAAACCACCGGGTTATTCGCGAATTTGTAAAAGAACAGGGAATAACCAACTTTTATGACATAGGGAGAGGGATTTGCCATCAGATTCTGGTTGAATCGGGTCTTGCCCTGCCGGGAGAGGTAATTTTAGGATCGGATTCCCATACCCCGCACGCTGGAGTGATGGGTGCATTCGCGGCAGGAATTGGCCGGACTGAAATGGCTTCCATCTGGGCAATTGGCCAGATCTGGCTTCGGGTTCCGGAAAGCATGAAGATTACAGTAAGCGGATCTTTGCCAACCGGTGTGACATCAAAAGACCTGGCACTCTACATAATAGGAGATTTAAAAGCAGACGGGGCATTATATATGTCCGTGGAATGGCATGGCGAGGCGATTGGAGCCTTGCCGTTAAGTCAGCGTGCCACATTAACCAACCTGATGGCTGAAATGGGCGCAAAGAACAGTTACATTCCACCTGATCAGCTGACGTTTAACTATCTAAAAGACCGTGCCCGGCGGGATTTTAAAGCAATTTATCCGGATGAAAAAGCCCGGTATGCCGTTGAGATGGAATACGATGCAGGAACCATTGAGCCTATGATTGCCTGCCCGCACACAGTGGATAACGTCAAACCGCTCTCAGAGGTGCGGGGAACACCCATAGACCAGGCATTCCTGGGCACCTGCACAAATGGAAGGTTGGACGATTTGGCTGCGGCAGCAGAAGTGCTTGAGGGAAGAAAGATTGCTCCAGGAAAACGGATGATTGTTATTCCGGCTTCCGAAGCGGTTTACCTGGCCGCACTGCAGGCAGGGTACCTGGAAACATTCCTGAAAGCCGGGGCAGTGATAGAAAGCCCGGGATGCGGTCCCTGCATGGGAAATCATATGGGCGTGCCTGCCGTGGGAGAAGTATCTATCAGCACAGCCAATAGAAATTTCAGGGGGCGGATGGGTACCAAAGAGAGTGAAGTGTACCTGGCCAGTCCTGCCGTGGTGGCAGCTTCAGCTGTTGCAGGAGAGATCCAGGGCCCGAAAGATATCTAGATAAAAACTGGGAATTTCATGGGAGTCATTTATGGCAAATATCCAGGGAAGAGTCTGGAAATATGGAGATAGTATCAATACCGACGTCATCTTTCCCGGGAAATATACCTACACGGTAAGTGATCCGCAGGAGATGCCGAAGCATGCCCTGGAGGATTTGGATCCCAAGTTTGCCGGAGGGGTACAACCCCAGGATGTGATTGTGGGCGGGAGAAACTGGGGCTGCGGTTCTTCCCGGGAGCAGGCTGTTGTCTGCTTAAGCGAGGCAAAGTTAGGGGCCATTATTGCCAAATCTTTTGCCCGTATTTATTATCGAAACTGTTTAAACAACGCCCTTCCCGCTATTGTCTGCCCTGAAGCAGTGGATGCTATCCAGGACGGGGAGGTAATTAATATTAACCTTGAAGAGGGGTTAATTACCTGCGCGGCAGGTGAATTTACCTTTCCACCACTGCCTGAAGCAGTGATGGAGATATTTAACGCTGGCGGATTGATTGAATATACTAAAAAACGGCTGGAAGCTGAAGATTAACGCCTTTTCTTACAGCATAATTATTCTTTAGCTGGATAAAAAACTAACAGACATATTATTTAGTCAGGAGAAAAGAGATAATGGCAAAATATAAAATCGCCTGGATGCCCGGAGATGGAATTGGTCAGGAGGTCATGGAAGCTGCCCGGATTGTTTTGGATAAATTGCAGCTTGATGCGGAATACCTTCCTGCTGATATTGGCTGGGAATTCTGGCGGACCGAAGGAGAGGCCTTGCCACAGCGGACAATGGATCTGCTAAATGAGGTCGATTGTGGATTATTTGGGGCGATCACTTCCAAACCCAAACAGGAGGCTGAAAACGAATTGATTCCTGAACTCCAGGGAACAGGGTTAGCCTACCGCAGTCCCATCGTGCGCCTGCGGCAGAGACTGCAGCTTTATTACAATTTACGGCCCTGTAAAGCCTACCCGGGCAATCCACTTAATTACCGGGAAGATATTGATCTGGTAGTCTTCCGGGAAAATGCAGAAGGATTGTACAGTGGTGTGGAATTCCACCCGGTTGAAGATGACTTGCGGGAGATGATGAAGAAATATGCCCCGGCATTGGGAAACTTTGACGATGTAGCCGGCGATGACATGGCAATGACAGTCAGAGTGGTTACGATGCGCGGCGCGGACCGGATTATTCGCCGGGCATTTGAGTACGCTCAAAAACATGGCTATCCAACGGTTACGCTGGTGGAAAAACCCAATGTATTGAGGGAAACCAGCGGCATGATGGTCCGTGTAGCCCGGGAGATTACGAAAGAATTTCCTGACATTGAGCTGTGGGAAACAAACATTGATGCCCAGATGATGTGGATGCTTAAGAATCCTGAAAATTACGGGGTGATGGTAACCGGCAATCTCTTTGGCGATATCCTGTCTGATTTGTCAGCACAGCTTGTTGGTGGATTGGGATTTGCGTCCAGCGGAAATATCGGTGATGATCTGGCAGTGTTTGAACCTACTCACGGCTCCGCGCCTAAGTATGCCGGAAAATATATAGTAAATCCCCATGCAATGCTGCTGACGACAAAAATGATGCTGGATTGGCTGGGAGAGACGGAAAAAGCGAGTGCGCTGGAAAGCGCTATCTCCGGTGTGATCAAAGAGGGGAAAGTTAGAACCTATGACATGGGCGGTAAAAGTTCAACGCTGGATGTTGCCAATGCCGTTGCGGAAAGATTGTAATTTTCAGCAAACTTGCTGAAAGGAGTGGAGAATGAGTTCATTAAGCGGGCAGATGGCAAAATTTGCGATTGATTTGAAGTACCAGGATATCCCGGACGAATCAATCTGGGAAGCAAAGAGATTTTTACTCGACAGTATGGGCTGTGCCCTGGCTGCGGTTAACAATGAAGATATGGCCGCAATGTACCGGTTCACAGAAAAATTGGGAGGTACCCCGGAAGCCAGTGTCATTGGCCGCGATTTTAAAACCAACGCCCCTAATGCAGCTTTGATGAACTGCTTGCTTACCCGGGCGCTGGATTACAACGATATTTATTGGGAGCAGGATCCCTCTCATCCTTCGGATATGATCGGCGCCGCCCTGGCGGCTGCGGAAGTAAATGGAAAAACCGGCCGGGAAACGCTGGTTGCGATTATCATCGCTTATGAAATGGAACTGCGCTGGTGCCATGCGGCCAATCCTGGAGTGCGGGAGGTCGGCTGGCACCATGCAACACTGACTCAGTTTGTCAGCCCGCTGGTGGCAGGAAAAATGTATGGGTTGGACCTGGATCAAATGATTGCCGCCGTGGGAATTAGCGGCAGCAGCCACTTTACGCTGGGAGGTGTGGTGGCGGGACACCTCACCAATATGAAAAACACTGCGGATCCGCTGGCAGCCCAGGCAGGCGTACTTGCTGCCTTGATGGCCCGGGAAGGCTACGAAGGTCCAGTAGAGGTGATTG
>CBDVDO010000084.1:0-6891 GCA_965372765.1 uncultured Anaerolineales bacterium | reverse complement strand
CCTCCGTGAAGAAGGAGACAGGATGACGATCAATATCCATGAAATGAGCATTGAAGATTATGATGTTGTCTACAAGTTGTGGGAAAAAAGTGACAATATTGGGTTAAGCAAAGCAGATTCACATCACAGCATCAAAATCTTTCTGGAAAGGAATCCGGGAATGAGCTTCATTGCCTGGAAAGAAGGACAGATGGTAGGGTCTGTGCTCTGCGGCCATGATGGCAGGCGGGGATATATCCATCACTTGATGGTCCACCCGGACTTCCGCCGGCAGGGTTTGGGGCAATCGCTGGTCAGCCGCTGCATGTTCGCCTTAACCCGGATAGGAATCCAGAAGTGCCACTTATTTGTTTTTGAGGATAATGTAGGGGGAGTTAAGTTCTGGGAAAGCCTGGGATGGACCAAACGGGTTGAGCTGACCATGATGTCTCAGCAAACGCTGGAATAGTAACAATACTCTGTCAATTGAAAAACCAGGTGGTCGGAAATCACCTGGTTTTTTTTATTTCTATAATACAAAATTTAGCTTATGCTATTATTCTTACCTCAAATGACAATTCTAGTATTAATTTCGCTATCTTAGACTTAGCAGCACTGATATGTAAAAAAAGGCCACTCTGTAATCAATGCCCAATAATAACCGGATGTAAATTTCCGAGTCAAAATGAACATAGTTGATAGTGTTGCGTGTTATGCCTAACAACCGCTCCACCCGACCCTGGTGACTCGGACGGCGCAAGTGAAGTAGAGTTATCTTAGGCGGGTAAGCTCAAACGTTATATTTTGTGTCCTGTTTTCAAGGTTTAATACAAGCTGAACCGGGGATTTATTTCAGCAGTTTTTCCAAGATTTCCCGCACTGCCTGGGGATCTGCTTTCCCGCCCGATTTAGCCATCACCTGGCCGATCAACCAGCCGATCACGCCGCTTTTTCCTGACTTATATTGCTCCACCTGGGAGGGGTTCCCCTGGATAACATCCTGGCAGATGGATTCTATCTCGGCGCTGTCGGTCACCTGCGCCAATCCTTCTTCTTCCACGATCTCCCGGGGATCTTTCTGAATCTTCTGGGTTTTCCGGATTAGCTCTTTCCCGGTACTGGTGTTAATCACTCCCTCATCAACCAGCTTTAAAATCTCAGCCAGACGTTCCGGGGTGAGGAATAACTCAGCTGCGGATAAATGAAGCTCATTCATTAATCCCAGCACGTCGTTGATTAACCAGTTAGCAGCTTGTTTCGGTTTCTGGGGATAATGCTTTATGATCCCTTCAAAGTAATCCGACAATTGCTTTTCACTGGTGAGAACCTTAGCTTCTCGGGCTGGAAGTTTGTATTCATCAATAAACCGGGATTCTCGGTTGAGCGGCAATTCTGGAAGGCTGTCCACCAATTCTTTGATCCGCTCTTCTGTGAGTTTCACTGCCAGTAGATCGGGTTCTTTAAAATAGCGGTAATCGGCTTCGGTTTCTTTTGAGCGCATCTTGGAAAGGGTCTGGGTGTCTTCATTCCAGTCCAGCGTCCAGGATTTGATTTTATTTCCAGCTTCAACTTCCTTGATCTGCCGTTTGATTTCTGCCTTCATGGCATCCCGGCCGTGCTCAATTGAGTTGACATTTTTGATCTCAGTCTTGGGATTAAGAACAGTTGCTCCTTTTTCCCGGATGGATACGTTGGCGTCAAAACGCATCTGACCCTTTTCCATACTCGCTTTCGAAACCCCAATCCAGCGCAGCAATTGCCGAAACTGCCGGATAAAATCGGCTGCTTCATCCGCGGAACGCAGGTCGGGTGCTGTGACCATTTCTACCAGGGGGACGCCGCAGCGGTTGAAATCAAGCAAACGCCGGTCGGGTTTATGGATGGTTTTCCCCGCATCTTCTTCGATATGCAGCTTCTCGATCTTGACTCGCCTGGTAGAGCCATCCTCCAGCGGCAGATCCATGAAACCGCCATTGGCAATCGCCAGATCATACTGTGAAATCTGGTAGCCTTTGGGAAGATCTGGGTAAAAATAGTTTTTCCGGTCAAAGAATGATACCTGTTGAATATCCGCATCCAGGGCCGCTGCCAGCAGAACGGCTTTTTCTATCACTGCCTGGTTTGGCACGGGTAGAACACCGGGCTGACCAGTGCAGACTGGGCAAATATTGGTATTGGGCGGATCACCCCAAGAATCCGCCTTACAGGCGCAGAATATTTTACTTTTTGTGTTGAGTTGGACATGGATTTCCAATCCGATTACTACTTCATAAGAGCTCATAATATCCGCACTTCCTGGTTTTCTAATTTTCCGCTAAACCCTATTTTTACCACAGATTAAGCTGCCGTACAGGGGAGACCAGGTACTGGCGCTGTACCTCATATTATACATGGAGTATAATCAAGCCCATGAAAAAATCCTCCTGGATACTGATCCTGGCTGGCTTAACTCTGATTGGTTTGGTCGCTATAACCCTTCCAGACCAGTCACCAGTTCTGGCAGCGCCCAATCCCCAAATGACCAATTTCCCGACACCAACACCTGGATCGGACGGCAGGATCATTTATATCGTGCAGGATGGAGATACCCTCTGGCGCATTGCAGCGGTCTCGGGGCTGGATCTTGCCGATTTGCGGGACCTCAACCAGCTAGGATTGGAAGATATCGTATTTGTTGGACAGCCGTTAATCTTGGGTCTGGGCGGTCCTGCTGGAGAGCAGCCGACTGCGGCTCCCGTTATCACCGCAGAATCAGCTGAACCAACCAATACACCGGTTCCAGGACTGGGTACTTTATGCGTGTTATTGTTTGAGGATATCAATGGGGATTCCATGCGCCAGGAAGAGGAAATTAGTTTGCCGGGTGGCGCGATCAATATCAGCAACTGGGATGGATCGATTTCCATCACCGAGGATACTCTGGAACACGATCCCAACTCAGTGACTTATGATTATTTTTGTACTGAAGGACTGGATGAGGGGGACTACAACGTCAGTGTCGCCATTCCGGAAGGCTACAATCCCACCACATCCTTAAATACCGGAATTCAATTATTGGCTGGGGATACCACCTTCCTGACTTTTGGCGCCCAGGCCGGATCGGTAGTGATTGATGATGACCCATCGACCCCGGGGACCTCAGGTAGTACACCACTGCTGGGTGTGATTGGGGCAATAATGCTGTTGGGTGGAATTGGATTGGGTGTATATTCGATCTGGTTCAGGCGATAAACATTTCATAATCGATAAAAACGGGCAGGGTTTACCTGCCCGTTTTTTCAGTTAAATTCACCTATTTTGCGGGAGACCTCGGAGGTTGACTTGACCTCCGAGGTCTTATCAACCTCGGGATAATTCTGCAACCATAAAAGAACCAGCTGTAAAGCCGGTTCTTTTGTTAGCTCTATATTACATCCAAGGCATACTTTTTTCGGAACAGGCGCGAATCGCCTACTTATACCCCGCAGGATGCGACTGATGCCAGGACCAGGCGCTGTGGATGATGTCTTTTAAATCGGGGATTTGGGGTTCCCAGCCTAAATCTTTCCTGATGTTTTCTGACGATGCCACCAATCGAGGGGAGTCTCCCGGCCGGCGGCGGGTTTCTTCAACCGGGATGGGATGCCCGGTGACTTCCCGGGCGGTTTCAATGACTTCTCTGACAGAATATCCTTTTCCATTGCCGAGGTTGTAAACCAGCTTCTTGTGATCCTTCAAAGCATCCAGCGCTAGAAAGTGAGCGGAAACCAGGTCAACGATGTGTATATAGTCCCGGATGCAGGTGCCGTCCGGGGTGGGATAATCTGTGCCGAAGATCTTGATGTCTTCCCGTTTTCCAAGGGGAACCTGCAGGACAAGCGGGATCAGATGCGTCTCCGGGTGATGTGCTTCCCCTTGATCGGGCAGGGCGCCGGCGGCATTAAAATAACGCAGCGCGGCGTATCGAAGTCCGTGAATTTCCCGGTAAAATTCCAGCACTTCTTCTATCATTAGTTTTGTATGTCCATAGATATTTACCGGACCCAGCGGCGAGTCTTCCCCTAACGGTTGATCGCTGGATTTGTAGACAGCGGCCGTAGAAGATAAAACAAAACGGCCAATGCCGGCTTTGACTGCCAGATCGATCAGATTTACAGAATTAATGAGGTTATTTTGATAATACTTGGGGGGATTAACCATACTTTCCCCGGCTTCAATGAACGCCGCAAAATGCATCACGGCATCATATTTATTTGCTTCTAGGGCGGAAGCCAGAGTTTTGTTGTCCCCAAGGTCACCCTGGGTGAACTCTACTCCTGCTGGCACCGCTTCTCTGTGGCCGGTGATCAGGGAATCATATACCGTGACCTGGTGTCCGGATTCTAGCAGTTGTCTGGCAGCAATCGATCCAATGTATCCGGCTCCGCCGGTTAGAAAAATATTCATAGGTTTCTTCCTTTTTCCAAAAGGTTGCCTCAAATAGTATACTCCATGCTCTTCTGATGGGGGAATAAGTATTTACTGCACCTCAAACTTTCTATTTCTACCCGGAACTTCAGGCAGCTGCCCACCAATCTTGCCCTTCGACAAGATTTAACTTCTTTAGATTCTCCCGGATCAGGGGGCGGGCTTTGCGGGCTCTGACCGCAGCCAGCAGGATTGGATTTTGATATTGTCTCCAGAGGGCAGGCAGGTCATCCCGGGAAATGATCGGTTTTCCCCGGCGGGTGCTCCCGATCTTCTTGGGATCGACATCAATGAAGGCAGTCAGGGGTAGACCTTCCCGGGACAGGTGTTTACTGATCCGCCGGCCGGTCATTCCAGCACCCCAGATGAATACTGCATCCCGGTCTCTAGCGGGTCCTTTGGCCAGGTAATGGGCTTTTGCCCGTAAAAAATTCTCCACCGAGTACCTTGAATCCTGGTGGGTGAGCCTTTCAGGATGTTCCCGCCACTCCAGCAGCACCTGGGGGATTTTGGCAAATTGGGCGCCGGCCAGGTAAAGACGGAGCCAGAGATCATAATCCTCCGGCCAGCCGTGGTCCTGGTACCCTCCTACCCGATCGACCCAGGATTTGCGAAAGGTTGTGCTGGGATTGGCGAGCGGGCTTTCAATAAAAATTTCTCGGGAGATATCTTCATGGGTTACCAGGGAGTTCAACCAATCATAATAGAGTTTAAATCCCTCGCCGACAAGCTCTGTGGGGAACCCGTTTACCAGCGAACCAACGACAGCAACAGCCGGATTATCGAGCAAATATTCTCTTTGCAACCTGATCCGGTCAGGATGGCAGAGGTCATCGGCATCCATCCGGACGATTATCGGCGCCCGGCAGAGGGTAAGTCCTGTGTTGGCAGCCTGGATAACTCCCCGGTGGGGTTTTTTCACCACTACAAAACGCGAATCCCGCTGGTTCCAATCTTCGAGAATAGAGGGTGTCTTGTCTGTTGAGCCATCATCCACACACAGCACTTCAAAATCCCGGTAGCTTTGGTCTGCCAGTGAGGACAAGGCTTCTTCGATCGTAGATTCAGCGTTAAAACAGGGCAGCAGAACAGATACCTGGGGCATCCCTCACTCCAGATCCTGGTTGGGATGGATGATTTCCTGGGCTAACTTGTTGAGGGATTTGATCTCGTCTTTAGGGGTTTGGCTGATTTCCCAGTACTGGTCCAGCAATTCCTCAGGTGAAAGGCTGCCGATAACCCGGTCTTTTTTCAGCCGGATTCTGACTTTTGATTGAGGTTGCTTCACGTAGTGGAATTCAAAACTTTCCTTAACCAGCTCCCGGATCGCGGGTTCGTCAATCAGCGGATCCCAGGCCCGCGGGTATTCGAGAACTAATCGAATAATTGCATCTTTTAATAAATCTGATGAGGGCAGGGCTTTTTTAATCTGATCAGTAATTTTTTCCTTGGAAGTCAGTTTCAGGTATTGATCCACAAACGGCCGGATATTTTCCAGCTTATGCCAATCCAGCGTTGTTTTTCCCTGTTTAACCTCCGCGATGACAAAATATTTCTCATCCCCGGCTTCTCCAAAATCTATCCGCTCAATTGATCCTGGATACACAACCGGGGGATGTTTACCTTTATTCAGGTCTTGCTTTTTATGAAGATGTCCCAGGGCTGTGTAATCAAGGTGGGGATTCTGAACCAGTGCCAGCGGCAGAACTAGGTCATTCCCCAGGCTGACAGACCGTTCACCGCCGAAAACAGCGCCCTCGACAGACGCATGAGCTGCCAACACGACGGGATGCTTTGGATCAGCTTTCTTTAACCAGTTGTCGATATCGTTATTTAGCTTCTTGATCATTTCCTGGTAGACCAGGTCTAGATCGCGGGTTTGCAGATCAAGGGCGGTCATCATGCCGGTCCGGGAGAGCCAGGGCAGCGCAATTAGCTGCAGATCGAGTGATTTCCCCTCCGGGCACAACCGGGAGAGTTCTTCACTGGACAGGAAACAAGGTTTGTCAACGATCAGCACATGGGGAACTTTTAAGGTGTCGAATTCAGTCAGCGCATGCGCCCTGCCGATTGAGGGGGAGATATCATGATTGCCCACCAACAGGATGGTTGGAATTCCTGCCTGCGAAAGGCGCATGATCCTGCTGCCCCATTCCCGCTGAAAAGTTGGCGCGGGGTTTCGATCTTTGTAAGCATCCCCGGCAAAGAGCACACAATCCACTTCTTCTTTGATGGCGCAGTTAATAATCTCGTCCAGGGAAGCCAGGAAATCAAGGATGCGCAATGGTAATCCTGTTTGAGGATCCCTGCGGCCGTAATTGGCTATGTCAATATGCGCGTCAGCGAAGTGAAGTATTTTTGGCATAAGTTTCAATGGAGGATCCCGGAGTTTTTTAAAACTCCGGGATCCTTAATGTATCAGTCAAAATTAAGCTGGCTGATCTGGAATTTCCCGTCTTCAAAATT
>CBDVDO010000083.1:0-6894 GCA_965372765.1 uncultured Anaerolineales bacterium | reverse complement strand
TGTTGAAGTGCTTCAGAAAATTCCCAGCCCTCCCTCTTCATTGTGAAACTGAAGATATCTCCCCCGTCATCACATTCACTAAAGCAGCGCCAGGTCTGAGTATCAGGAAATACTACAAATGCGGGTGTGTTTACGTTATGGTGAAAGGGGCAAAATCCGGTATAGTTTCTCCCTGCCCGGCGCAGTTCCACGCTTTCAGATACCAAGTCAACGATATCAATCCTATCTTTGATTTCGTCCGTAACGCTCATAAGGTTCACCAACAAGTTTTTCTGGGTTCAAAAACGATTATACCAAGGGAATTCAGAATAAAATTTCCATCCCGGAAGATAAAATTCGCAGGGGATGGAAATCTTATTCCACGTATTCAAGTTGAAGCGAGGAAATTCAGGCTAAAAACCTTCCAACCGGGTCATATCCAATACACCGTCGGCAATCCGGGTGATACTCTGCAGTAAACCCAGCCTGTTTTTGCGGACTGCCTGATCCTCATCCATTACCAGGACATTATCAAAGAATTTCGTAATCAGGGGGATAAGAGGTGTGAAGACTTTAAAGAAAGCCTCCAGATCGCCGGCTTTTCTATCCTCCGAAGACGCTTTTTGCACCGCTTTGGAGAGGGATTTTTCCGCATCTTCTTGTAATAATTTTTCGTTGACCGGGTAGGTTTCTTCTAGATCCCGGGTAATTCTCATGCAGCGAGCAAAGGTATCCAATGTTAATTCCCAATCTTCTTTTTGGACCCAACTGCTGAGGAGATTAACGGCTCGATATGCGCCTGCTGGATTATGCCCCTGGGCTGCGACCACTGCATCCACCAGATCGTGTTTGTATCCCTCATCGCGCAGATAATTGTGCAGCCTGTCACTGATGAATAATAGACAAGCAGCTACGGTTGACGAATCCGTTTTGATGGGCAGCTCATTAACCGCATATTCCACCCCCGTGTTTAGATCCAGATCAATATCCCAGCTGATCAGGTTAGAGACCAGCCCTAACGCAGAACGGCGCTGAGCAAACGGATCCTTGCTTCCTGTTGGAGCCAAACCTGCCGCAAACAACCCGGTCAGGGAATCCAGCCTGTCTGCCAATCCTACCAGCAGGCCTGCTTTGGCTTTTGGACCAGCATCATCGGCTGACGCTGGTAAATAATGCTCCCGGATAGCTTCCGCAACAGGTTCCGTTTCACCGGAATTCAGCGCATAGTAATACCCCATTACTCCTTGCAGGGAAGTCATTTCCACTACCATCCGGGTTGCCAGGTCAGCTTTACACAGCTCAGCAGCCCGCCGGGCAGTAGCTAGATCCTCTTTGGAGAGATCCACCAGGGGAGCTATTTTATCCACCAGGTTACGGATTCGCTTGGTTTTATCTCCCATGGATCCCAAATCTACCTGGAAGGTTAATAAATCCAGGGCTGGAAGGTACTCTTCAAGTTTTTTCTCCCGGTCAGCCCGGACAAAATAATCCGCATCCGCAAAACGGGCCAGAATCACATCCGTGTTCCCCTGGGTAATCAGGGAAAGGTCAGGATATTCATCTTCCCCGCTGGGTTTATTGGCAATGGTGATAAAGTAGGGGAGCAATTTTCCCTTCTTTTCTACAGGGAAATAACGTTGATGTTTTTTCATCACCGAGACCAGCACTTCCCGGGGAAGCTTCAGGTACTCCGGGTCAAACTCTCCTAGCAGCGATGTGGGAGCTTCCACCAGGTGGGTGACTTCACTTAATAAGGACGGATCCGGCGCCACCTCTCCCCCGGCCTTCGCTGCCAGCACCTTCAAATCCTTTGCTATCTGGTCTTTTCGCTCGTTCTGATCGAGAGTAATCCCACTCTCTTTCAGAGTCTGGAAATAATGGGCGGGGGATTTGACTTCGATATCCCCTCCAGCCTGAAAACGCAGGCCTTTTGTAGCGGGTTTGGAAGTTAATCCTGCATAAGAAAATGGAAGCCAGGATTCTCCATGCAAAGCAAGAAGCCAGCGGATCGGTCTGGAAAAAGAGAGCACAGAATCATTCCAGCGCATCGATTGCCCAAAACGGATCCCTTCAATCAACCCCGGTAGTTTTTCAGACAACACTTCATGGGCAGGTACTCCAGTCTTCCGCTCCACAGCCACAACATATTTGCCGCCATCTATCTCATGAATTTCCAGCTCATCCACTGTTACGCCTTTTGAAGAAGCAAAACCTTCAGCCGCGCGAGTGGGTTTGCCGTCCGCATCGTACGCGCGTTCTTCTGGCGGCCCTTTCACCAGCTGCTCCAAATCAGACTGCCGCCCTGCCAACTTCTCCAGGTAAACCACCAGCCGCCTGGGAGTTGCCATTACCTTCAATCCGGAATACTCCAGGCGAAGTTCATCCAGTAAATCTGGTACCAGTTTTTCCAACTGGTTAATTGCATCCACCACGTCGCCGTGCGGCAGCTCTTCAGTGCCAATTTCCAATAAAAAGGGAGCGGGTTTATCAGGATATTCCGCGTTTTTGTACTTCTTCCCAGCCAGTTTTTCTTCGGCTTCGGAGGATAACCAGGGGAATTCAAGGATTTGCCTCTCCTCCAGATAGGCATCAGCTACTTTTCGAGATAAATCGCGCATCCGGTGGAAAAACCCCTGACGTTCGGTGACGCCCACAGCTCCGCGTGTATCCAGGAGATTAAATGTATGGGAACATTTCAGCACATAGTCATGGGCAGGCAATACTTGTTTTTTCGCTAAACAACCCTCTGCTTCCGCTTCATACAGACGGTACATTTCCCGCAGATTATCTACATTGGCTAACTCGAAGGCATACTTGCTGAACTGCTGTTCACTTTGCAGCTGTATATCACCATAGGTATATTTTTCATTCCAGCGGATATCTTTAAAATCGCGTGCCCCCTGCAAGGCCATAGCAATTCGTTCCAACCCGTAGGTAAGCTCCACAGAAACCGGGTCAAGCAGTTGTCCCCCAGCTTGCTGGAAGTATGTAAATTGGGTGATCTCCAATCCGTTTAACCACACTTCCCATCCTAAACCCCAGGATCCCAACGCGGGAGATTTCCAATTGTCTTCTACAAAGCGAATATCATGAACCTGGGTGTCAATGCCCAAGGCTTCCAATGACTGCAAATAGAGCTCTTGAGGATTACCCGGATCCGGTTTTAAGATCACCTGGTATTGGATATGCTGGTAAAAACGGTTGGGGTTTTCGCCATATCGTCCATCATCCGGACGAATGGAGGGTTCCACGTACCCCACATTCCAGGGTTCAGGACCAAGCACCCGGAGCGACGTGGCAGGGTTCATTGTACCGGCTCCAACTTCGGTATGATAAGGCTGCCAGATCAGACAACCCTTCTCCGCCCAAAATTTTTCCAGCACCATAATAATGGTTTGAAAATTAAACGCTTCTGCCATGGTTACTCCTGCTGATCTGAACTCGCCGGGGGTGGTAACAAACGGGGTTCATCTCATCTACTTAAAATATCAAAATTTCAGCCGTATTCATCAGAAAAAACTGTCCGGAAATTATAACACGGGTATCGGGTGGGAACCCTCCTCTTAGAGGGGTTAACACAAGCCTGATGAGGGCGTTGATCCCACACGGCCTCACTTTTGAAGTATAATCCCAAAACCCAAAGAATTCATATTAACCAACAAGAAAGGTTAAAAGAGAGTGAACAATGACCGCAACTTATTCTCAAAAACGCTGGAGTTTATCCGACTTATTCACAAGCCATGATTCCCCCGAATTCGAAGGAGCCATGAAATCCCTGGAGGGGGCTGTAGCTGCATTTGAAGAGAACCGCCCAAAACTTACCGGGGATATTGATGAAAAATCATTTCAGGGGATCATCAAAGAACTTGAGGAAATCACGGTTCAAGTCCACCATCTTAGTGGATATGCCGGTCTCTGGTTCACTGAAGATACCCAGAACCAGGATGCCCTGGCGCTGCAGGCCAAAATTGAGCAATTTCTTGTGACCCTGCAGAACAAGATCATTTTCTTTAATTTGTGGTGGAAAGAATTGGATCAAAAAAATGCCGACCGGTTAATGGCAAATGCCGGGGATCTTCAATACTGGCTGGAAGAAATCAGGCACTTCACTCCCCACACGCTCTCAGAACCGGAAGAGAAGGTAGTCAATATTAAAAATATGACGGGTTTCAGCGCCCTGATCACCTTGTATGACTCGATCACCAACCGCTACAGCTTCAAGGTGAAAGTGGAAGGGAAAGAACAGGATCTGACCCGCGGAGAGTTAATGGTGTACGCCCGCCATCACGATCCGGACCTCCGGGCAGCCATTTACCAGGAGCTCTACCGGGTTTATGGTGATGATGGCCCCATCCTGGGACAAATCTACCAAACCGTTGTCAGGGACTGGGCAAATGAGAACATTGACCTGCGCAATTACCAGAGCCCGATCGCTGTCCGCAACCTGGTGAACGATATCCCGGATCAGGCTGTATCTGCCTTGCTGGATGTTTGTGAATCTAATGCCCCTACTTTCCAGCGCTATTTTGATCTTAAATCCCGCTGGTTAAAAATAGATCACTTGCGGCGTTATGATGTCTATGCCCCGGTTGCCAAATCGGATAAGACCTACGAATTCCAGGAAGGGGTAGAGATGGTGCTGAACGCCTTCCAGGCCTTTGACCCCCGAATTGCTGAGCTGGCGCAGAAGATTCTGGATGATGAGCATGTTGACAGTGAAATCCGGAAAGGGAAAATGGGCGGCGCATTCTGCGCGTCTGTGACCCCGGATTTATCCCCCTGGGTATTATTAAACTACCAGGGTACTGCTGATGCAGTGGCTACCATGGCTCACGAACTTGGCCATGGGATTCATGCGCTGCTGGCCGCAGATCACAGCGTGTTCAACTTCCATTCTTCCCTGCCCCTGGCAGAAAACGCTTCAACTTTTGGCGAGATGCTGTTAATTGACCAACTGCTTTCAAAGGAAGATGATCCTGCCGTTCGGCGGGATATATTATTCCGCCAGGTGGATGACGCTTATGCCACCATTATGCGCCAGTCATTCTTTGCTCTCTTTGAACGGGAAGCTCATAAAATGATCCAGGACAGCGCCACTGTCGATGATCTCGCAGAGATGTACCTGAACAATTTAAAGAAACAGTTTGGTGACGCTGTTGAGCTGAGTGACGAATTCCGCTGGGAATGGGTCTCCATCCCCCATTTTTATCACACGCCGTTTTATGTTTATGCCTATGCCTTCGGTCAACTGCTGGTGTTGTCGCTTTATCAGCGCTATCAGAAAGAAGGGGATTCCTTTAAACCCGGCTACATTAAAATCCTCGAAGCCGGCGGATCCCGGTCTCCGGCTGCGATCCTTTCGGAATCTGGAATCGATATCTCCAGCAAAGATTTCTGGCAGGGAGGATTTGATGTGATCGAAGGGATGGTAAAGGAACTGGAAGATCTGCCAATCGAATAAGATCAGCCTTCTTCTTTGACAACTACATAACGAAGAGAAAGTATCGCCAGCAGGTTCACAACCGCGGCAAAGACTGCATTTAGACCAAACCCCCAGGCAAAAAGGGGCGCCGCGATCAAAGAACCCAACCCTCTGCCGAGGGATGCGCTGGCGATATTTAATGCCATCACTGTTGCCCGGGCTTTCGGCAGCACGCCGGTCATGAGGGGGATCATACTGACAATTGTGAACTCAAAGGTCAGGTAAAAAAGGAACAATCCCAAATAAGCGCCCCAGACTGTTCCACCGAGAAATGGGAGCAGGATAGAGGCCAGGATATTTCCAATCACTCCAAAAAGAACCGCCTTCTGTTTGCTGAGGCGATCTGAGATCAAGCCAACTCCCCCTTCACCAATGAGTTCCGAAATACCGATCACTGCCGACGCCCCGCCCAGGGCCGCAATCTGAAGACCGTATGATTCGTTCAGCCAAACCCCAAACACAACGTTTACCAGTTGATTCGCTAAACAAATTAGCAGCATCACCCCTAATCCCGCCAGAGCAGACCCTGAATGGAATACCAGGCTGAAGTTTGTAAACAGCGAGGGGCGTTCTGTGGTCAAAACAGGATCTGGGGGAATGATCACGATCACCACCAGGAAAGAAATCACCCCCAGCACACCCAGAACCAAGAAAGGCGCCTGCAATCCAAATTGGCTCATCAAGAATCCAACTGCCGGCATGCCGATAAAAAATGCCATCGACCAGCTTACTTCGCTGATAGCCAGCACAAGTCCTCTCCGCTGGTAGGGGACATGATCCCCGAAATATGCCTGGATGGAAGGATCAAAAATAGATTTTCCTAACAGAGAGAGCACCAGGAAGATGAAAAAACCAAGAACTGTGGGTTGGAATACGACCACCAATGAACCCAGGCAGAAAAGAATCATACCGGTCAACATGCCGGCTTTCCGCCCCCTGGTATCTGCCATTGAAGCCAGGAATGGACTGAAAATACCCACCAGGGATTGTCCGGCAATCAGCCGGGTCATCTGAGCCAGTTCAATGCCCAGTCCCTTCATAAATATTGGCTGGTAGGGAAATACCATCCTGAACCCGGTGCTGTAGACCGTGCGGATGATCGTGGTGATAGATAGTTGGCGCCAGGTTTTTTTATTGATTTCCATAATTCCATCTATCTTACCTTAGTTTTCGGTAATCGGTGGTCGGTGGTCTGTATTCATCACTAGGCGTCCTGAGTGATTTGCGCCCAATGGCGCAAATTGTATCGAAGGGTGCCGGTATCAGTATTCTGTGGTCAGTATTCGGTGATCAGTGGTATCAGTAGTCAGTCCGCCCATTTTTGTCATCCTGAATGAAATGAAGGATCCATACAGAGATCAAGAATCAAACAATCCCATATCAACAAATGATAAGGCATTGGTCATTTGTACTCTTGATGGATTCCTCGCCTG
>CBDVDO010000082.1:0-6919 GCA_965372765.1 uncultured Anaerolineales bacterium | reverse complement strand
ATTCAAGTGGGGAGGGAATCGGATATGATATCGCCCCGGATTGGGACCAATCCCTACCCGGAACAGATTCTCATTCTGTGATAAATAAAAAAGAAATCTCTGTAACCCCGCTTAGCCTGGACCTCACATCCCGGATTGATCTGTCTGAGTTGGAAGAATTTCTCCGGCAGGGTAAATAATTAGCTTTCTGTCTCCCCCTGCATTTATCTTCATTTAAATTGGCAAATCAGGAATATTCGCCAATCTCTTTCATCCATCCTTCAAAAAAATTGACCATTAATTCATGCCTCTCAGCAGCCAGGGAGCGTCCTGAAGGGGTGAAAAGCCGGTCTTTTATGTGTCGGAGTTTAAAGAGATACTCGTGGGCTACCGTTTGAGATTCTCCTGGTTCATATTTCCCTGTGGATAAATACAAATCTGAAGGGGGAGCATACACATCCATCCCTGCCCGAACGGCATAAGCTACCGCCCTGGCAACTCCTACAGCGCCAATGGCATCAATTTTGTCGGCATCAAAGAGAACTTGAGCTTCCAGTGTCTGCGGTTTCTCAGAGTTATCCCGAAAACGATGCGCCTTGATGCAGTGAACTACTGCCTTAATTGCCTCTTCTGACCACCCTTCCATTATTAAGGTTTTTTCAGCAAATCTTGCTGCCGCTAAATGGTGCTCTTCTCTGACATCCACATCTCCTTCAACATCATGGAGAAGTGCGGCAGCCCTGACAATAGTCAAGTCAGCATTCTCCTGCCTACCGATTCTCTCACATAAACGGTATACGCGGAGAATGTGAGAAAACCCATGAACAGGATCATCATCCGGGTAAAATCCCCGGGCTTCTTCAATTGTCGGCATATTTCGATCTCCTGGTATTAATGCCGTAAGGTTTGTCTGGGTGATTTAGATCAGGGGATATTTATCCCTGCCTAGGAAAAGTATTGGCTGATGAACAGGTAAGCGGCAACAGCCAGAGCAATCATAATGCCAAGCTTGAGAATGTTTTTAGTAACTTTCAGAATAACCCGCAACACAAATAAACCAACCACCGCAATGACAATCCAGACCATGAGTGAATTATCTAAAAAATCCACATCTCCTCCTAACCCTGATAAACCTGTCCCCGTTTGATCACCGTTTCAACCAGATTGGTGCCAAACCGGTATCCAACGTGTCTGTAATCGGGGATATCCAATACGATCAAATCTGCCTGCTTCCCGGGCTCTAGCGATCCAACTCTTTCATCCATGCCAATCGCTGCCGCGGCATTAATAGTCGCCGCCGCAATTGCCTGGTTCGGGGTAAGTTTCATATACCGGCAAGCCAATGCTGCCGCAAACTGCATGCTCTCACACCAGGCGGTTCCCGGATTAATATCAGTGGCAATTGCCAGAATTCCTCCGGCTTCTATTATATCTTTTGCCGGGGAGTACTCCGATTCTGCCAGCCCAAAAGGAGTGCAAGGCAAGGCAACAGCGACTGTATCTGACTCGCCCAGCGCTTTAATGTCTTCCGTTGATGTCACCACCAGGTGATCAGCAGACGCTGCCCCTAGTTCTACTGCCAAACTTGCGCCGCCCAGATTATCAAATTCATCCGCATGTATCTTTAGTGGAAATCCATAATCCTTTGCTGTTTCCAGGATTCGACGACTCTGGGCCAGATCGAATGCGCCTGTTTCACAAAAAACATCTATATAAGGAAAAGGTCTTTTGGTGTGTGTTGGCCACCAATCGGCAAGCGCTGGAATCATTTCCGCACAAACTAAATCAGTATATCCAGCGGTATCCCCTTTATATTCAGGAGGAACGGCATGGGCGCCCAAATAGGTGAAGGCAATATCCAGAGGTTCTTCGCGATCAAGTTCCAGTAAGGCCTGCATCATTAACAATTCTGTTTCTGAATTCAGTCCATATCCAGTTTTCGCTTCCAGGGTTGTTGTACCATGGGCAAGCATCTGCTTCAACCGAGGTCGGGTCTGATCCTTAAGCTGTTTTAATGACGCAGCTCTGGTGGCCAGGACTGTGGACACGATGCCACCACCAGCTTCCATAATCTCCAGGTAAGTCTTTCCCTGTAAACGGAGTTCAAACTCCCCTGACCGGTCACCAGCCCAGACGACATGCGTATGGGGATCTACAAAACCAGGCATCACTACCTTTCCCTGCAGGTCCATTCTTTTCTCGTCCGGATATTTATTGAGCATATCTGGGGATGGCCCTGTTTCCACGATTCTGCCAGTCTGGAACAAGACCGCGCCATCCTCGATCAGCCCCAGGTCTCCCAGGCGATCTCCCCGCTGAGGTCCCCCTGCTAAAGTTAATACTTGTGCGGCTGAATGAATTAACATCTATTTTCCCTGGCCCCTTAAAATTTATATCTAAAATTGTATCATCACCCGGCGAAATCCCTTCCAGTTGGTTTACAAATACCCGGGCCCGGGTAAATTGGTTTCTTTTGGGACAATATGTAATCACGGTGATTGTTTTTTTATCCTTGCCTGACAAGCCGAGAGCTTTGATACTATTCACCTTTACTGGACTTATCTGACGGAGCGAATCTTAAAAAATTATGTTTGCTAATAATACCCTTTCACGATATAATTGCACAACTACCTGATAGTTATTCTGATGATTTTCCCGCAGGCGGATCTTAATGGCTAAAAATTCTTCCCGAAAGACAAGAATACTATGGGCTGGTAAGAGAAGAGCAGATATTCCATCATTCGTACCGAATTTGGAAGCCAGGGGTTATAAAGTCACCTTCGTTACAACCGGGAAAGACGCCGTTCTGAAACTCAATCGAGTAAAACCCGATGTTATGATCGTTGACGCCGCCTCCATGAGGACAACCGGGTCACGTATCTGCAAGTCTGTTCAAGCAAAAGGTTCTTCCGTTCCCATCATCCTGATAAATTCCCCTGACAATCTCCCCACAAATGAAATCGTGGCCGATGTTCAGCTTGTCCATCCGTTTACCATCCGCAAACTTGAAAACCGGATCATTCCTTTTGCGCCTGGTGATGGCGACGAAATACTTAAAGCCGGACCAATACACCTGGATATGGACCGCCAGGTCATTCGATGTAATGGGAAAGAGGAACATGTAACACCCAGGATGGCAGAGCTATTGAAGATGATGATCAAACAAAAAGGGGTAGTGCTGGACAGAAGAAAGATGTTCAGCCGGATTTGGAAAACCGATTACACAGAGGACACGCGTTCCTTGGATGTGCATATCAATTGGCTGAGAAAGATCGTGGAAGAGGATCCTGATAACCCGAAACTGATCCATACTATTCGAGGTAAGGGTTATAAGCTCGTCTTGTAAGTCGCTAGGGAATGAATTATTTTCAACCGGTCACCCCGCAGAATTGGCGGGGTTGTTTTTTTAAATCAAATACTGGATTTGGTCCCCATTAATTAAAACAAATCGCAAACAGATTTCCCCGCTTTTCTCCGGGATAATAGTTGACCCTGGTATATCCCCCTTCCTCCAGGGTCTTGCAGCTTGAAAACTGCTGTGAAATATCTCGCCATCCCAGTCAGTATCCATCTCCCAATAATCCACCTGGGAGATTAAATCTGGGGGCAGGGTGACTGTCCCGTTTTTAACCTCTGGTGGTTTAATTCCCAATTCCTCCAAACTTGAGAATAAGGGGAGTTTCATTGACTCTTCCTGCTGGATCTTTACGGAGAAACTGTGCTCAAAGCCAGTGGATTTCTCTTTTTGTTTTTCCTGGATATCCAGGACCAATCGGGAGCGTGCAGTGTGGAGAGCCCTGGGTTGGGTATCTGAACTGATAAACTGACGGTTCAACCGTGATGCAACAGCTGCGGTTGTTCCTGCCCCACCAAAGAAATCCGCTACCCAATCTCCCGGATTGGATGAAGCCAATATGATCCGTTCCATTAAACTCTCAGGCTTTTGGGTTGGATACCCGGTCCGTTCATTATGCAGCCGGGCGACTACTGGAAAATACCACCAGTCTTCAGGGACTTTTCCCCTTTCCAGATCGGGAGTTTTTCCAAATCCTGCCTTTTTTGAAGATTTAAAGGTTATTACAGTATTTTCACTGTAAGGGACCCGGACCTGATCCACATTAAATGTGTATTGGTTCGATTTGGAATAAAACAGGATCATGTCGTGTTTCCGGTTAAACGCACTCCGGATTGGTGATGGGCCGTGGTAAGTCCAAATAATCTCGTTCCTGAGATTTTCGTATCCGAAAATTTCATCCAGTAGAAGTCGGGCATAGGAATTTGCGTGCCAATCCAGATGAAGATAAAGAGAGCCAGAGGGTGATAAAAGTTTATACATCAGCATCAGGCGGGGGTACAGCATATCGAGGTATGATCCCATATCCGACCACTCATCATGATATCCTTCCGCCAGCTGCCAATTCTCCGGTTTCCGCGAGTCCTCTCCCCTGCCAATCCGGGCAGCGTACCCTTTATTGGTAAAAAAAGGCGGATCGGCATAAATGAGGTTTATCTTTCCCTCATACTCTGGCAATAAAGCATTCATAACTCGCAGGTTATCCCCCAGAATCAGCCTATTCTCCAGGGGCTGAGATGAATCCTCTCTTCCAAAAGGATAAAGGATTGCATCGGTCTGTAATTTTCCACCCTGCGGGATGGATTTAGATTTTGAGGACCAGTGTAGGGAAGGCATATAATTTTCCGAGATCAATTAAATTCTGGGAATTGTATTCCCCGGATGAATTACTAAAAAATTTTAAGGAGTACCCTGCGGGAAATTTATTAGCAATTATCTCCAGCGCAGGGCACTTATCAATACTATTTACCGTCGAGGACAGGAATACTAACCAAACTTTTCCTTCAGCAAATCCTCCAACGTGGGCTGCCCAATCACTTGCAGTTCGTAGCGTACCCGCTGGGTGGGTTTATTTATTTTCATCAACCCGGCCAAATCAATCGGTGTCCCGATAATCACTAAATCAACTTCGGCGTTGTTGATGGTTTTTTCCAGTTCGCGGAGCTGAGCATCTCCATATCCCATGGCAGGAAGCACATCTCCAGTGCTGGGATATTTTTGGTAAGTTTCCAAAATGGTGCCGACTGCGAAAGGACGCGGATCAACAATTTCTGCTGCGCCAAAACGCCTGGCGGCCACCCATCCAGCTCCATATGCCATCCCCCCGTGTGTGAGGGTTGGGCCATCTTCTACAACCAGCACCCTCTTCCCCTTAATCTGGGCGGGGTCATCCACGAACAACGGTGAAGCTCCTTCCAGGATTACCGCTTCGGGAGCCAATTTCCGCAGAGAATCATGCAAATAAATCACATCCTCCGCGTCAGCAGTATCCACTTTATTGATCACAAAAACATCCGCTGTCCGGGCATTGGTTTCTCCCGGATGGTAAGTGGTTTCATGCCCGGGACGAAGGGGATCAGCCACAACAATTTGGAAATCGGACTTGAAAAAGGAAAGATCGTTATTGCCTCCATCCCAGATAATGATGTCGGCTTCCTTTTCCGCTTCCCGCAGGATCGCCTCATAATCCACCCCTGCAAAAACCAGGATATCATTCACGATATGAGGTTCATATTCCTCACGTTCTTCAATTGTGCAGTCGTGTTTATCCAGGTCAGCCAGCTCTCCAAAGCGCTGAACAGTCTGTTTCACCAGATCTCCATAAGGCATAGGGTGACGAATGACTGCTACTTTCTTCCCCATATCAGTAAGGATTTGGGCAACCCGCCGGGTGGTTTGGCTCTTGCCGCTCCCAGTCCGGACCGCACAAACCGATACTACCGGTTTATTGGATTCGATCTGGGTCGAGTTCAAGCCCATCAACCGGAAATCTGCTCCAGCTGCCAGGACTTCTGATGCTTTGTGCATAACATACTCATGGGGAATATCACTGTAGGCAAAAATTACCTGCTCAATTTTATGTTCTTTGATCAAAGGAATTAATTCCGATTCTGAGTAAACAGGTATTCCCTCAGGGTAATTTTTTCCTGACAGAGCAGCAGGGTATTTGCGCCCATCAATGTTGGGAATCTGAGTGGCTGTAAAAGCAACCACTTCATAATCCGGGTTATCCCGGAAGAAAACATTAAAATTATGAAAATCGCGTCCTGCGGCACCCATGATTAACGTACGAACTGACATTGGTTTCTCCTCTAAAGTTCGATTATTTTCTGCGGAACATCTACTCTCAGGTAGATCATTGTACAAAATACTGGAAAGACTTCCAGTGACAAATTTCGTGTTGTAATAATATGTTTTTTGAAGGACCTCACATCACTTTCGGAGCTTCAATGCCCAATAAGTTTAAACCAGCTGAAAGGACAATCCGGGAGGCTTCCACCAGTTGAAGCCGGAAATCCCGTACTTCCGGGTCGGCATTTAATACCGGGGCTTGTCGATAAAAAGCATTAAATGACCGCGCCACTTCAAATAAAGCATGGGTGAGGTGAAGCGGTTTATACTCCCGGGCAGCATTCTGAATTACAGCCGGGAATTGGGATATATTTTCGATCAGGGATACTTCTGTCGAATCAAGCTCATAATCCGGGTCGATGGCAGCGGACGGCAGGCCATCCGCTTTTTTCAGGATGCTGTTTGCCCTGACATGAGCGTATTGTATATAGGGGGCAGCCTGTCCATTAAAGTCGAGAGCCGTTTCCCAATCAAAGGTGACAATCCGGGTATTTTCCCTATCCAACATTGGAAATTTTATAGCGCCCATTCCAACCGCCCGGGCAATTTCCATTTTTTCTTCCTGGTTGAGATCTGGATTTTTCTCCTCAACTACTTCAAACGCCCGGGATTTTGCTTCTCTGATTAAATCCTCCAGGAGCACAACGGTCCCTTCCCTGGAAGCCATCACCACATTTCCCGGTAGATTGACCAGTTCGTATGATAAATGTTCAAGGTTTTCGGCCCAGGAGAATC
>CBDVDO010000081.1:0-6939 GCA_965372765.1 uncultured Anaerolineales bacterium | reverse complement strand
AAAGGATAAATTCGGCATTGAGGCGGTCATCATCCGTTCAAACACCCAGGCAAGACTGGATCGAGAAATTCATGGGGACACCAGTGTCTATGAATATTACCCCTATCAGATCATTTCCATTGACTACATCAAGTCTGATGCAAGGCGGCAGGTCTTTATCCAGGAATGTCCGGATTTCATCATTGTTGATGAGGCCCACACCTGTACCAATGCTCAGTCAATGGGAGCCGGCCACCAGCAACGCCATAGGCTTATTCGGAATATTGCAGCCAAGCCGGATCAACACATGCTCTACCTCACCGCTACGCCCCATAGCGGTAAAACCGAACAGTTCCAGTCACTGCTTGGTCTCATTAAACCGGAGTTTCAAAGCATTGATCTGACCGCAGCGCCCCGGAGCCACCGAAAAAATCTGGCCAAATATTATGTTCAGCGTCGCAGGGCGGATGTTGAAAAATGGATGAATGAAGAAACCCCTTTCCCCAAACGGGATGCCGGTGAGTTTCAGTACGATCTCTCAACCGAGTATGGCGACTTCTACCAGGATATCCTTGAATTTGCCTTTGGCCTGACCAGAAAAAAACAAAAGCATGCCGGTATTCAGCGTCTCAGATACTGGTCAGCCCTGGCCTTGCTTCGCGGAGTGATGTCCAGCCCTGCGGCAGGGGTGGAGATGCTGAAAAACAGGATGAAAAAAAATCTGCCGGACCAGGAGGGGGCGGATCCGGATGAAAGCAATCCCCTGCTGGAGGAAGACTTCAGCTCAGCCCGGGATTTCACCCCCTCGGCGATCCTGGAACGAACCGAGTGGACATCTACAGAAAACAAAAAACTCTCCCTTTTGGCCGAAAGACTGACTAACCTGCAAACCATCCAGTTTGATCATAAGGCCGGGCAGACCTTGAAAATTATTAAACAGTGGCTGAAGAAAGGTTATAACCCTGTTATTTTCTGTCGTTTTATTGCCACGGCAAAATATCTTGGCATTATCCTCCAACAGGAATTGCAAGGGAAAAAAAGGCTGGACATTCAGATCGTCACCAGTGAAGATCCGGACGAGATTCGTAAAGATCGCATCCTGAAAATGGGAGATTCCAGTCAAAGGGTTCTGGTGGCCACCGACTGCCTCAGTGAAGGGATCAACCTCCAGGATCTCTTCACCGCAGTCCTTCATTATGACCTGCCCTGGAACCCCAATCGTCTTGAACAGCGAGAAGGAAGGGTCGATCGTTTCGGACAGACAGCGTCCATGGTAAAGACCTTTCTACTTTACGGAAATAATAATCCCATTGACGGCGTTGTCCTTAAGATACTCCTCAGAAAAGTCAGAGAAATCAGAAAATCCACCGGCATCTCCATTCCTTTTCCCGAAGATTCCCAGTCTCTGATGGATTCCGTCCTTCAGGCGGTTCTGGAAAGTCCCCAGGCAACAAGTCCACACCCTAAACAGCTAAATCTTTTTGATGAACTGGACATGGTTAAGGAAAAAGAGCTTGCCGCTTCCCGTGCCATTGAAGAAGCGGCCCAGCGGGAAAAGGCGTCCCGAAACATCTTTGCCCAGAATGCCATCAAGGCGGAAGAGATCGAACAGGACCTGCGGGAGTCAGACGAGGCTATCGGCAATCCCCAGGCAGTAGAGAGATTTGTCACAGAGGCATTGCTGAACATGCTCGGTGTTCAAATTACCAGGGATAATAGCCAGGGGTACAATTTGTTTACAGACAATATGCCTGGAGCTCTTAAGGTAGTTTTGCCGGAGGAAAACCCGATCAAAGTAAGCTTTTTTTCTCCAACCCCTGAAGGGTATCGCTATTTTGGTAGAAACCATCCCTTTGTGGAACAGCTCTGTCAATTCCTCATGGCCAATTCTCTCAGCAAAAAACACGAATACGGCCCGGCCAGGTCCGCCATTATCCGCTGCGCGGAAGTCACCGGCAAAACCACCCTGCTGCTCTTCAGGGTTCGTAATGTCATTGAAGCCAAAAAAGGCGGTAGCCAACTGGTGGCGGAAGAAATGTTGATCCGGGGTTTTTCAGGCAGTGCGGAAGAAAGCAATTGGCTAAGCCCGGAACAAACTCGAAAGCTCCTCCATCATGCCGTGCCAAGCTCGGATCTCTCACCCCAGGCAAGGGCAGGATTTCTGGAAAACGAGCTGGAGGAAATTAAAGAATTGTACTCCTCGGGTATTCTTGATCAGGTGGCGCTCAAACGGGCTGAAATCCTGGTTAAGGCCCACGAAAGATTTCAAAAGCTTCTTGGTGGAGGGAAATACAAGGTGGTGAAACCGGTTCTGCCCATGGATCTTATGGGTGTTTATGTTTTGCTGCCGGAAAGGAAAACTTGAAACGCAAAATGTGCGAAAAAATAGGCAGTGAAAAAGTAAAGCCCCATGGTACTGCCCTGGATAATTTTTTATGAATCCAGGGGATCGCATGGGGCGTTTTGTTCAGTCAAGGACAAGGCGTTTCAAATCAAAAAACATGGATCTGGTGGCTTTATCCTTGTCCTTGTCGTAGAAAAACTTGAATTTATTTTTCTGGTAAAAATGTAAAACTTTCTCGTTGTTATAAGCATCAACGGTCAGGAACCTGCAACCTGTCCTGTTTTCTGTGATGAATAGTTTTTTAATCATGTTCAGGGTGTTGGAACCAAGATCCAGACCCTGGTACGGCAGGTTGATACCAAAACGGGTGATTTTAACAGCAGGAAGAAATGGATAATGTTTCGATTCTTCTACGTCAGCGGCATGGAGATAGCCTGGCTGCTGTTTGCTGCTTTTTCTCCGGACGGAATCGTTACATAAATCAATTAAGGCCACCGGGATTGTTTCCGCAGTGGCCTCATATAAATAGTATGGCTGCCCGACAAGGGCAGCTTTGTTAAGCAATGCTTCTTCTTGGAAATACTCGTTCAGGTCGGGATCACCACAGTCAAAAGATGAGAGAATTTCCGTATGCTGTTGCGGATCAATCTGGTTTAAGATCCAATCACCGACCTGCAGGCGATTCCTTTCTTTTCGAAGCATGTTGTTTGATGAGCTTCCGTGCCTGTTCTAATTTAGGCGTTGGCACTAACCTGGAAGGCTTTTTAAGATCTTCAGCAACAGTTGCGAAAAAAGCCTTGGCATCTTGCCCGGTTAGAACAGGAGTTGCTGCGATGGGGAGTGCCATTGCGTATCTCCTTAATATTTATGAATGACCCTTCATTCTTTTATTTAATGATCGCTTCATCTACTAAAATTTAATCATAGAGTCAAGCATATTGTCAATATAAGAATGAATATTGAAATTTCAAGCAAACGTGCGTCGACCTTTCTATAGAAAAATTATGAAATACTCAACCATACGCATAGAGGGATCAATCCTTTCAGCCGATATCCTTGACAAGATCAGCCAGGAAGAACTCCCGGGACAGAGCAGCAGCGACTTTGGCCTTTCCGCAACCGGCAAAGTCAAAGATGAAATTGCCAGGGCCTGGGCCGATGCCCAGGATATCCGGCGGGTCTATAAACGGCGGAAGGAGCTGGTCAGTGAAACCGATTACGGCACCTCTGAAACCAGAAAATTCTGGATCATCCCCCTCCTTGAGATGCTCGGTTTTGATGCTGTCTTTTACAGATCAGAAACCATTAATGGAAAAACCTACGCCATCAGTCACCGGGCAATAAATCTTGACAATTTTCCCATCCATATCATGGGTTTTCGGGACAGTCTGGATAAAAAACGAACAGACAGCGGCCCGCGCATGTCGCCCCATGGCCTGGTCCAGGAGTACCTCAATCTCACGGAACATCTCTACGCCATTGTCTCCAACGGGACCTATCTCCGGGTGCTGAGGGATTCCAGTCGTCTTATCAAACTTCCATTCATCGAGTTTGATCTTGACTCCATGATGGATGATGAGCATTTTGCTGATTTTGCCATTATGTTCCGGCTTCTTCATGCCAGCCGTATGCCTCAAAAAATGGAGCAGGGTGCTGAGAGCCTCATCGAACAGTACCACCAGGATGCACTGGATTCCGGTTCCCGGATCAGGAATGGCCTGAGTCAGGCGGTTGAGACTTCAATCAGTATGTTTGGAAAGGGATTTCTTGCCCATCCCGACAACAATGAATTACGCGACCTGGCGCTGGACAACCGTATAAATGCCCACGAACTGTACGAGTATCTTCTTAAACTGATCTACCGTTTGCTTTTTCTCATGGTCATTGAGGAGCGGAACCTGGTCTATCCCAAGGGCTGCGATAAGGAGAAGCGGCAGATATACTATTCTTATTATTCAGTGGCCAGTCTGCGCCGTCTCTCAGAGAAACCATATCTTGCAGACCACAGGTTCAGTGATCTGTGGATTGCCCTGAAGAACTGTTTTGGCCTCTTTGACCTGGGCATCAAGGGGGGAAAACTTGGTCTCAAGCCCCTGGCAGGAGACCTCTTTGGCTGTAATGCCATTGATATCCTCAACCGCTGCAGCCTGGACAACAAGACGCTTCTTACCTGTCTGCGCGACCTCAATATCTTTGAAAATCCGGTTACCAGGCAGAAGATGCGGGTCAACTACGGTTCCCTCAATGTGGAGGAATTTGGTTCGGTCTATGAGGGTCTGCTGGAAAAAGATCCTGTCCTGCAACTGGAACAGGGGAAATATCTCTTTGGCTTCAAGGGCGGATCAGAACGTTCTTCCACAGGCTCCCATTACACCCCTGACGAACTGGTTCAGCCCCTGATCAAACACTCTCTGGATCATATCATTGCAGACAAGCTGAAAAATTCTGATCCCATTGCAGCCCTTCTTTCCATCAAGGTCTGTGATGTGGCCTGTGGTTCCGGCCATATTCTCCTTAATGCGGCCCGCAGGATCGGCAGTGAAATCGCCAAACTGCGCAGCGAAGAAGAACAGCCTTCACCCGAACCATTCCGTCAAGGAGTACGGGATGCCATCAGTCATTGCATTTATGGGGTAGACAAGAACCCCCTTGCCGTGGAACTATGCAAGGTTGCCCTCTGGCTTGAGGCCCATGATCCGGGCAAACCGCTCTCCTTTCTCGATCACCATATCAAATGCGGCGACGCCATTGTCGGCTTGGCCCATAAAGAGGAACTGGAGAATGGCATTGCCAATGAGGCATTTAAAACCTTGGTTGGAGATGACAAGGAGGTTGCCAAAAAACTGCGCGACCGGAATAAACGGCAGATACAAAAGGAGGAGATTGACAGCAGGTATATTGATATACTGAACAAGCCTTTGACCGATCTTGCCGGCCGGTATCGTATGCTTAATCAAATCAGCCAGGAAACTCCTGATGAAGTGGAGAAGGCCAAAGCCGTTTACCGGAGCCTTGTTTCAGGAAAAGAATGGTGGCGGCTGAAAAACCTGGCAGACATCCAGGTGGCCCAGTTTTTTATCCTTAAGACTGAAAAAAATGAACCGCTCTGTATCACCCACCGCGAGTATAAAGATTACCTGGCAGGCAGAAAACCGTTACAGGGACAGGATGTGGCCAAGGCCATGGCGGTGAGCGCTGAAAAACGGTTTTTCCAGTGGTTTCTGGAGTTCCCCGAGAGATTTGAGCGGGGTGGGGTTGATTGTATTCTGGGGAATCCGCCATATCTTGGGGGTAAAAGAATTACTGGTGCTTATGGGGTCCAATTTTTAAATTGGCTCAAGACTACTTATAGCCCAGCTGGTGGATTATCAGATTTAGTCGTTTACTTTCTACGGCGAATATATGTTTTAGTAGGGGATGGTAAATTCATTGCTCTCATAACAACTAATACCATTGCCCAAGGAGATTCTCGATCAGGTGGCATCAGGATAATTTTAAACATTGGAGGGACTGTTAATTTTGCGTTAAAATAAATAAAATGGCCCGGAGTTGCTGTGCTGGAGGTGTCTCTGCTAACTATTTACAAAGGAAAATGGGATAAAAATTTTGTCTTAAATGGAAAAAAAGTTTTCAAAATTGCGAGTGACCTGACGGATGAAGAAGATAAGGAGCCTTACAGGCTTAAATCTAATGAAGGTCACTCATTTATTGGTTCAGTAATTCTCGGAAAATATTTTATCCTATCTGAGGATGAATATAAAAGAATAATTATACTTAACGAGAAAAATAAAGAAATAATTTATCCGTTTTTAA
This sequence comes from uncultured Anaerolineales bacterium, assembly GCA_965372765.1. Taxonomy (GTDB): domain Bacteria; phylum Chloroflexota; class Anaerolineae; order Anaerolineales; family UBA11858; genus B10-G9. Next base: position 803 of record CBDVDO010000081.1, on the reverse strand, counting down.
CAGGAGCAGATTTGAACAGTAGTTACAATCAAATGCCATCTAGATGGATTATTAATTTCGGAGATATGTCACTTGAAGAATCTCAAGTATATGAAGAATGCTACAAGATTGTCGAAGATAAGGTGAAACCAGAAAGAATAAAAGTAAACCGAAAAACATACAGGGATCGCTGGTGGCAATATGCTGAAAAATGTTCCGCAATGTATAAAGCAATTGAGAATTTTGAGAGAGTATTAGTTGTCGCACAAACTAGCAAAACGGTTGCATTTTCTTTTGTTCCAAACAATTATGTTTTTCCAATGATGACCGTAGTGTTCACTTATAACCAATGGTGGCAATTTGGAATAATGCAAAGCACACTTCATAATATTTGGGCATGGAAATATGCATCAACAATGAAAAATGACTTACGATATGTGCCAACTGATATTGCCCAGACCTTCCCCTTCCCCAAAAATATCCCCCCAGAAACAGAATTCACCCTCGCTGAAATCGGAGAAGAGTACCACGAATTCCGCCGCCAACTCATGCACCGCCTGCAACTCGGCCTCACCAAAACCTACAACCTGTTTCACACCCCGGAACTCACCACTGCCATAGTTCAAAAAGCCGGCAAACAGGACGAAGCAACAGCCACCCAGGCCCATTCCGACATCCTCCACCTGCGTGAGCTACACAGCGAAATGGACAACGCGGTCCTTGCCGCCTACGGCTGGCCAGACATCAACCCGGCCCACGACTTCCACGACATGGACTACCTGCCGGAAAACGACCGCACCCGTTACACCATCTCCCCCAGGTCA
>CBDVDO010000080.1:0-7058 GCA_965372765.1 uncultured Anaerolineales bacterium | reverse complement strand
CTGGTTAGAAATGTGCAAATCCGGGATGATAACGCCCTCGTTACCATGATTCTCACCACTCCATTTTGTCCTTACGCTCCACAGTTGATGGAAGCTTGCCGCAGCAAAACGGAAGAAGTTCTGGGAATACCAACAATAATTGAAATGGGGCGGGAATTCTGGGACCGCTCTTTTATGGAAGATGACCCTGTGGATTGGGGTTTGTACTGAACCAGGTGATCTTGTGTTCACAAACCAGATAACCACGAACTCATTAAGCTGTGTTATAACCCATAGTATCTAAATCACCCCAGCTGAACATCCAGGCTGGGGTTTTCTATAGCAGCGGGAGAAACTCAGATGAGGCCATCACTCAATCTTCTCACAAATGAGACAGTTCAAAAAATCATCGCTGAGGGATTTGCCTTGCTGGAAAATCCCGGAATTGAACTGCACAACCAGGATGGCAAGGAATTGCTCCTTGCAGCCGGAGCTGAAGTAGATTTTGACAGCCAGATCGTCAGAATTCCTGAAAAAATCGCCCGGGGTGCGCTGGAGAGCTGTCCAAATTCCTTTGCTCTTTATAATCTCAAGGGAGATCCAGTTGTTCAATATGGATCAAGGCAAGTCCATTTTAATCCCGGTTCATCAGCCCTTACAATCCTTGACCGGGAAACCCAAAGAGCCCGTGAAGCGGTAACTGAAGATTTTATCCACTTTGTAAAATTAGTTGAGACCCTTCCCCAAATAGACGCCCAGAGCACAGCCATAGTCTGTTCAGATGTAATTGAGGAGATTAAAGATTTATACCGTCTGTATCTGGCATTACATTACATGTCCAAGCCAATCGTTACCGGCGCTTTTCGAATTGATACCTGGCAGATCATGAAAGATCTTCTGGTAACAGCTGCAGGTGGATTAACTAATCTTCAGAAAAAACCATTGGCGATCTTTGACGTCTGCCCCTCCCCTCCTCTAAAATGGAGCAATCAAACCTGCCAAAATTTAATTGACTGTGCCAGGTTCGGAATTCCACTCCAGATAGTACCTATGCCCATGGCAGGAGCGACTTCTCCGGTAACTTTAGCCGGCGCTGTCGTCCAGCATACAGCAGAATGTTTGAGCGGGATAACAATCGCTCAATTGGCAGGAGAAGGAGCAAGGATAGTCTGGGGTGGATCTCCAGCTATCTTTGACATGAAAAACAGCACAACTCCCATGGGAGCCGTAGGTACCTGGATGATTGATGTTGCCTATACGCAGGTCGGACAGGCTCTACAGCTGCCGACCCAAGCCTACCTCGGTATGTCTGACGCAAAGGTTGTAGACGCCCAATGCGGACTGGAAACATCTGCCGGGACTATCCTGGCAGCCCTGGCAGGCGTAAATATGGTTTCCGGTGCCGGCATGATGGCCTTTGAAAATTGTCAGAGCTTTGAAAAATTAGTCATTGACGCTGACATTATCGGGATCGCAAAACAGCTCAGCCGGGGTATTCAGATCCGGGATAATCCCATTGCCCTGGATCTGATCCGGGAAGTTGGCCACCAATCGGAGTTCATCATCCACGATCACACTCACCGCTGGTTCAAAGATGAATTTTATTATCCTTCTCCCATTATCGACCGGCAAACAGCAGAAGAATGGGAAAAGAACGGTGCGCTTAACAGCTGGGACCGGGCAAAAGATCAGGTAGATAAGCTGGTTGCCGGCTATGGAGAACCAACCCTGGATCAATCCACCCGCAATGAAATGCGTCAAATCACAACTCGGGCTGCCCAAAATTTCGGCATGGCAAAACTCCCTCCTCTGCCAAGATAAGAATTCCAGGCACCTAATCCCTGCTGCAGGATATCTCCATAATCGGGTATCCCGGTGTAGATTTTACCAATCTTCCTCAATCCGAAAATCGGTCCTGGTGAAGCCATTATCTGCTGGATTTTCAACCCTCTGTTCACCCTTCCCAAATACTTCCATCTATGCTAAACTCTCACTCGGTCACTTAACCAATTTACTTTCCGTTTCCGGCGTGCTGACCACACTGTCTGGAGACAAGCCCGAGGAAAGGAGGATATGATGCGAGATTACGAACTCGTCATTATCGTTACCCCGGAATTTGAAGAAGAAGCAACAACTGAAATTGTAGATAAAGTAAAAAGCTGGATAACTGAAACAGGGGGATCCATTGAATCTTTTGAAGAGTGGGGAAGACAAAAGTTCAGCTACTTGATCGACAAGCATAAAGAAGGCCAATATTTCCTTTTCACTCTAAAACTGGAACCATCTGCTGTTGCTACTCTTGAACATAATTTCCGCCTTCAAGAATCCATATTGCGCTTCCTGATTATCAATCGGGATGACTAATTCACCAGGAGCAGGTTATGCCTACTCCGGTATTTGGATAGAAAAAGCAGCTGGTTAGACTTTTCCTCATTAAGGAGCCATTCTATGACCAGAGGTCTGAATAAAGCAATGCTCATTGGAAGATTGGGCCATGACCCTGAGATGCGCTATACGCCGTCAGGTCGCCCATTAACCAAATTTCAGCTAGCCGTGAACCGCAGCTGGAAGGGAGCAGATGGCGAGAAAAAATCAGGAACCGAATGGTTCAATGTGGTCACCTGGGGAAAGCTGGCAGAGATTTGCAACCAATATCTTACCAAAGGTCAGCAAGTATACATTGAGGGACGTCTACATACCCGGCAGTGGCAGGACGAAGAAGGCGGCAATCATTCATCAGTGGAAGTGGTCGCCCAGGAAATGCTCATGCTAAACAGCAAATCTGAAGAACAGGATTCAGTGCCTGACGAAGGCATCTTGTCAGAGGATGAATATCCTTTTTAATTTTAACTAGATAGTAACTACTTTTAAGGAGTTGATGATGGCAGAGAGAGAGAGAAAACGATACGACAGAGAGAGATACCATCGGGAAAGGGAATGCAGGTTTTGTGCAAACCCAAAAATGACCATTGATTACAAAGATATTGAAACACTGGGTCGATTTGTGAGCGATCACGGAAAAATCCGGGCCCGGCGACAGACCGGCACCTGCGCGAAACATCAGCGGCAGCTGGCCAGGGAAATCAAACGATCACGACACCTGGCTCTCCTTCCCTTTACAGGAGAATCGCTCCGCTAAGATAACCCTCAGTTATTAATAACTCCCTAGACAGAATAACGGAAACTATCATGTCGCAAAAAAATAAATTTGTTGCTCAAAGAGAAAAAGAAGACCACCAAAAACGGATTATCATCATATCCACGATAGCAATCCTGGTTGCTGTCTTTGGTTTGATTGCTTATGGGGTGCTGGACAAATATGTCCTTAAACCAAAAACACCTATCGTTCAACTGGACTCCAGGACTGTCAATGTTGTTGAATTTGAACAGCGGGTCCGGTATCAAAGATTTCAGATTATCAATCAAACCTACCAGTTGATTGAATTTGTCCAGAGCTTAGGTGGAACACCAGATATATTCGCCTATTTTGAACAGCAGATAATGCTCGCTACCACACAGCTCTCTGAACCTCTTTTAATCGGGCAAGAAGTGATTCAAAATATATCGGACGATCTCATAATCCTGGCGGAAGCCGAAAAAATGGGAATCGAAGTGGATGAAGGGCAAATTGATCAGGAAATCCGGTCAGTTTTCGGCTACTTCCCCGAAGGAACCCCAATAGCTATCCCCATCAATGAACCACGTCCGACTTCTACAATGACCTCTCTGCAGATGACACTTGTCCCCCCAACAGATTCCCCCGAAGGGGATCAGGAAGAGGATCAAAGCACTTTGCCAACAAATACCCCCCAGATTGAGGAAACACCAGAAGGCGAACCAGATCCTACTGCAACGCCGCTGTTAATACCCACAGAGTACACCCTGGAAGTCTATGAAGTAAATTATCAAAACTACATGGACGTACTAAACAATGAGGGGATCAAAGAGCAGACTTTCCATGATATGGTAAGAATGTATCTCGTCAGAGAAGAATTGATGAATGTTTTGTCAGCGGATCTTCCTCGAACTCAGGATCAAATATGGGTTCGCCACATCCTTGTTGAAGATGAATTAACTGCACTGGAGGTCATAGACAAATTGACTGCCGGGCAGAATTTTGTCTCCTTGGCAGCAGAATATTCCTCAGATGAATCCAACAAAGACAACGGAGGGGACCTGGGTTGGTTTGCCCTCGGTATGATGGTTCAACCTTTCGAAGACGCTGCTTTTGCGCTTGAGGTGGGCGAAATCAGCAATCCGGTTCAAACCGATTTTGGCTGGCATATACTGCAGGCCCTCGGCAAAGAACAGCTGTCAATTGATGAGGTAGCATTCGAAAATTTACGAAACCAGGCTTTTACAGAATGGCTGATCGAAAAAAGACTTGAGTACGAAGTGGAAATAAACGAGGACTGGATTTCCTTTGTTCCGAGCGAACCAGGATTGCCGCAGGAAGTTATTGATTATATTCAATTCCAAACTAGTCAGCAGCCAGCACCACCTGCGGTTCCTTAGCAGTAAATATTCCATCATCTAACTAAAAACCCCGCAACCGAAAACGGAATGTGGGGTTTTCTTATTATTTAATGGAAATATGTTTGGAGATCAGCTGCTGTATACCCGATTCAGCATACTCGAGCATCGTATCCAGAACTTCCCGTGAAAATGTAGCCCCTTCCGCGGTACCTTGAATTTCGATAAATTCCCCCTCTTGATTCATCACAACATTGAGATCTGCTTCAGCTTGTGAGTCCTCAGTGTAATTTAGATCCAGGAAAGGAGTTCCAGAAAGGATCCCAACACTGATCGCTGCTACAGGAGGCAAAAACACTTCCGGGGAAATGGATCCCCCCTCCACCAAATCCTTTAAAGCAAGGCAGAGAGCAGCGTACCCTCCGGTAACAGACGCGGTCCGGGTTCCGCCATCTGCCTGCAGGACATCACAATCAACGATAAAAGTCCTGTTTCCCAGCAAGCCGAGATTAAATCCTGCTCGCAGAGATCTTCCGATCAACCGCTTGATTTCCTGGGTTCGGCCGCTAAGTCCCTGAGTTTCCCTTCTCACCCGGATTGTAGTTGACCGCGGTAAAAGAGCATACTCTGCAGTAATCCAGCCGCCAGGCAGATCGTTTTTCTCCATCCATGCCGGCACTTGGTCCTCAATACTAACATTGCACAAGACCCTGGTATTCCCAATGGAGATCAGAACTGATCCTTCAGGATAATCGACATAATCCAAAACAAATTCCACGGGACGAATTTGGTTGTTATTTCGTCCATCATTTCTGGCCATGATTAAATCCTTACTTGATTTTCAGAAAAAAGGGTTTTACAACAAGGCAACCAGATTAACTTTTTGATCTAATAACCTAATGTTCCAGAATCTGGCTTAAGAACAATTTTGTCCTGTCGTGCTGGGGATTATTAAACAAGCCATCCGGTGTGGTATGTTCCACAATCTTACCGAAGTCCATGAAAACCACTTCATCCGCTGCGGAACGCACAAATCCCATTTCGTGGGATACGCAGACCATGGTCATTCCTTCCTCGGCCAAATCGAGCATAACATCCAGTACTTCTTTGATCATCTCCGGATCCAGGGCGCTAGTCGGTTCATCAAATAACATGATCTTTGGATTCATCGCTAATGCCCGGGCGATGGCAACGCGCTGCTGTTGACCTCCTGATAAATTGGAAGGATAAACGTCAGCTTTTTCTGGAATTCCCACCCGCTGAAGTTTTTCCATGGCAATTTGTTTAGCCTCTTCCCGGGATCGATGCCGGACCACTTTTTGAGCCAGGGTAACATTTTCCAAAGCAGTTAAATGCGGAAAGAGATTAAAGAGCTGGAATACCATTCCGATTTCCGCCCGGATTTCATTAATCTGTTTTGCTGCATGAGTCAATTTTTCTCCATCAATCCAGACCTCACCACTTGTGGGTTCTTCCAGGTGATTAATACAGCGCAGCAAAGTAGATTTACCAGATCCACTGGGTCCAATAACAACCACAACTTTACCCCGTTCGATATTAAAGCTTACCCCATCAACAGCTTTAATACTGCCAAAATGTTTATGCAGATCCTTAACTACGATTATGTTATCTGAATTACTCATGGGTTTTTAACCGCCTTTCCAGAAGCTGAACCAGTAAGGACAGCATCACAGTTATTGTTAGATACATAACTGCCAGAACAATATACGCTTCGCGGAAACGGAATGTGCTTCCCGCATACAATCTGGCAACCTGGGTGATATCCCGGACAGCAAGCACCGACACCAGGGAAGAGTCTTTCACTATGGCTATGAAGTCATTACCAAGGGCCGGCAAAACGTTTCGGATCGCCTGGGGAAGAATAATGTACCGCATTGCCTGACTATAGCTCATCCCCAAAGACCGGGCAGCTTCCATCTGTCCTTTTACTATGGACTGGATTCCCGCCCGGAATATTTCCGCCAAATATGCACCGTAGGTAACTGCCAGAGAGATGATCGCCCGCGAGATCATGGATATATCCTTATTAGTTATCGCAGTAAATAATTTCCCTAAAAACCCTACGCCATTGTCCAATAACCAAAAACCGACAGCATTTAACCAATTTACAAAAACCGGTACACCTACCAGAGCAATAAAGAATATCAAAACCAAAATCGGGACACCCCGGATGAGTTCTACATACAAGCGAGCAATATTATTGATGACAATATTTTTTGAAATGCGTCCCAATCCAGCCAGGAGGCCAAAAATCATAGCGATCGAATAAGAAATTAGAGTCGTTTTAATTGTGATTACCAATCCTGCTTTGATGAAAACAAAAGCTTTGTTATAGTTTTCGTTGGTTGAAATAACGAAAACTACATAGATCGCTATCAGGAATATCGCAAACAACCACCAGGGGAGATCACGCAAGCGTCTCTTTGAAGATGAGTCGTCAGCTGTAATGATTGGATCCAGCGTTTGAAGTTGTTCTGACACTGTTTACTCCTTGAGAGTATTAGAAACGGTGTGCGGGAAAAATCCCCGCACACCGTTTTTGAACATTACATCCCTTCCACAACAGGAAAGGTTAAGCTGTTTTA
>CBDVDO010000079.1:0-7123 GCA_965372765.1 uncultured Anaerolineales bacterium | reverse complement strand
ATTGATACCAGTAAACCGGTTCCCGAGAAACAGCAAAAAAGCCAGGATACCAAACCCAATGCCAATCCCGAACAGCGCCCAATGGACTGAAAAAATCCCCGCTTCTCCTTTCTCCGGAACGAGCGGTTCAATTTGCCAATCTCTGAAGAATATCAATAACAGCAGGCTTCCAGCTGCCGAGACGTAAAAGAAAATTACCAGAGCTGGGGATCGATTTGGCGGTTCGCTGAATACCTGCGCCGTGATGGCGAATAAGGGGGGGAAAAAAAATAACATTTTCCTCCAGATGTGTTTTATTCGCTGTTCTCCAATAGAGTCAGAATCAGGTGGTTGCTGTTCTTCCTCTGCGGAAGGAATCGTTACTTTACTCTCCCGCCAGAACGTCAATTTTTCAAGAACAAAATCCAGAACACTTGGTTCATCCATAATGACCCGCTCTTAGGCAGACTCCGTTTGCTTGATCCGCCGTGTAATATAAAATGAATATGCTCCCTTCTCGCTTCGGGGAGAAAGGTCATAATGACGCTGAACTATCCAGCGGGTGAGGAATAAATTCCACGGGGCAGGGGCTAGAATCCATTTCCCAAATAAAATTTTACTCACCCAGGATGGAACTCCGAAAAAATGTCCCCATTCCAGGGTGTGAAGGGCTTCTGGTGGAAAATAATGCCACCATTCTTCGATTGTAAATCCGGCTTTTTCCAGCCGATCCTGCCAGATTTCCGGCGAATCACAATGATAGTGGCGGGAAATTCGGTTAAAAAATCTCCGGTAGGCGTTGGCAAAGCCGGGGAGTTTTAGTTTATCAAAAAAATTCCCCAAAGATAATGTACTTAGGAACTGGTGATTGGGAACACAAAATACAAAAAGGGCTCCTGGTTTAAGGACCCTGGCCAACTCCAGGATCACGGGATCCAAATCCGGTATGTGTTCCAGTACCGAATTACTGACAGCGCTAGCAAAGTAAGCGGAGGGATAAGGCATATTATTGCCTTCCGCACAAACAAGTGTTTTATAAGAACATCGTGATGCCGCTTCTAGAATCTGACCCCACCAGGGATCCAATCCCATATCTAGGGGTTCCTCAAATGCCCTGGATGCGAAATGCCCGTCCCCACATCCCAGATCAAGGACAGGTGACGGCAATGTCATATCCTTATAAAAACGAGCCTCTACCGACCTCAGCAAGGCTCGAAAATATGGCAGCTCCTGCAAATGAAGTGTCAGATAATCCTTCAAAGCAGATTCCCTAATAACTCTTGGTAAATTTGCTCATGAACAGCTGCGTTTACCAGCGGATCAAATTGTTTCTCGATCTCATTTGGAGATCCCAGGTATTTTTTCGGCTGGGATACGATTTGAATAATAGCGTCCGCCAGTGCATCAGCATCCCCAATAGGCACTACCTCACCCATGCCAGTCAATCTGGGCGGTACACGAACACCAGGTAAATTTGACGCTATTGACGGCGTCCCCTGGATCATGGCTTCAATTTGAACCAATCCAAACGTTTCTGTTGAATTTAAGCTTGGAACCAGAAGCACATCCAGGTTTTTGTAAAAAAGGGCCATTTCTTCCGGATTTAATATTCCCAGGAACACCCATTGACCCTGATCCTGATAAGTCTGGATCCTGGGAAGCAGTCTCTCATAATAAGCCTGTTCACCCATTACATCCTGGTATTGCCCTGCATAGAGAACCGTTGTTTCAGGATAGGATTCCATCACTTTTGGCAGAGCATTTAAAAGGATTTCAACGCCCTTTTCAGAAGCAAAACGGGTTGCCATGCCAATGACCGGTGATAATCCCCGGGGATTATTGATCTGATGAAATTCCTTCACCTTTTTTTCTGGAGCCTTTGGCATTGTAACCGGGGGCAATATCACCCGGACCTTAGCAGAAAAACGCTGCAGGTAAGGAGAATGTGAAGCAAAATCTTCAGTATAGGCACCGATTCTGTCTGCCAGCATCCCGGCCAGGTAGTTCATTAAATGAACAACCCCGTTGATAATCCAATTTACCGGACTTTTCGGCAGCGTGAGATCACAATGATAGGTAATAAAAGTTGGTTTCCTTAACAAGCGGCCACGTAGAGCCACTCCGGCTGCATCAAATTGGGGAAGGTGCAGGTGGACAATATCATGATCCAGAACCAATTTCCAGGCCAACCACCCGAAGGTAGGCATGATCACACCTTTACTGACCCGGAACAATACTGGGGCACGGACAATCCTGACCCCATCCTGCACTTCTTCCCGGGGCAGGTCTTTTTCATATTGGGAGGTCAACACTGTAACTTCATGACCAAGCTGAACAAGCGACTTAGTCAGCCGCTCAACATAAATGGTCAATCCGCTGGTATGCGGCCGGTAATAGGTGAGAACGGTTAATATTTTCATCGATGCTGATCCGTCAATACCTTTACCCGGTTTCTTCCGGGGAACAGCTAGAATAAATCCTGGTTAGCGCGCACCCAGTCAAATAGTTTTCGGATTCCAGTTTCCACATCAATTTCAGGCACCCATCCAAAATCCCTGCTTGCTTTTCCAATGTCAGCGATAAACACCCGTTGATCTCCAGGACGCCAGGTTTCCCGGGAGACCGGAATCTTCTGCCCCAATTCTTTTTCCAGCAGAGGACCGAATTCCTTCCAGATGGACAGGGTATTGTTTTTCCCGCCCCCAATATTATATATTTGTCCCGCAATCTTATCAATATGCACTGCTGCCTGGTCATATGCGTTTAACAAATCATCGACATATAATAAATCCCGAACCTGTTTACCATCGCCGTAAATCGTGATCGGCCGGCCTGTGACAGCAGCAATCACAAACCAGGCAACCCAGCCTTGATCTTCAATACCGAATTGGTGGGGTCCATAAATGCAGCTTTGGCGAAATACCACGGTTTGCAAACCAAAAATACGATGGTAATCCCGCACATATTGATCTCCAGCCCCCTTCGAGCAACCGTAAGGAGAATGGAAATCCAGGGTTTGGGTCTCCGGGATTCCATCCGGATGGTTTGGAAAATAGTAACTACTCTCTCCTTCATCAACCTTCACATCGTCAAGGTCCCCATAAACTTTATGGGTCGAGGCGTATAAAACCGCAGGTTGTTTTGGAGATTGGCGGGCTGCCTCTAAAACATTCAGGGTGCCCAGGGCATTTACTTCAAAGTCAGTTCTGGGGTCAATAACTGATGTTGTCACTGCAACCTGGGCAGCCAGATGCAGGACCAGATCGGCAGACTCAACAGCAGACTTGACCTCATCAGCATCACGAACATCTCCGACGATAAGCCGGAAAGAGTCTTCCCCGTAAGTACTCTTGAGCCATTCGATATTTCCCGGAGTTCCAGCGCGGGACAAATTATCAAAAATGATCACCTGATCACCCCGGTTGAGCAAACGCGCGGCATAATTAATCCCAATAAAACCTGCTCCACCAGTTATCAAAGTACTCTTGCTCATAAGTTTTCTTCCTTTCTCTGCCGTTGACTGAATTGCCAGATATCCCGCAGAGCATATCCTTCCCGCACCAAAGCAAAGGAACCAAAGAGGGTTGTCATTGCCAGGCTTAAGACATGGCTGATAAGCGCATAAGTGAATGCAGCTGACCGATCCACGCCGAAGGCTGTTAATGCCAGGGTGATACTTACTTCATATAAACCTATGTTACCAGGAGATGAGGGCAAGGATACCCCCATTGCAAGTGCTCCCAGCGCAAACACAGCCCAGATCAATCGCGCTTCCGGGATAAAAGCTTTCAACAGGAGATATTGATATAAAATGGCGATTCCCCAGCTTAAAAACATAAAAGAAAAAGCTTTCATGAACTGCCCAAAATCTTTGAGGACAATCAGTCCGGAAAGAATTGATCGCAGCTGCTTAATCAACCACTTTTGAAACTTGGTCCAGGGGAGGGATATCCCCTCCAGCCAGGCCAATGCCTGATCCTGATTCTTTACCAGGAAAAACAATATTCCAAATCCCAGCAGAACCAGACTCCCTAAAACGGATGCATACACAATTCCCTGAGAGAAATTTAATACGAACGTCAACCCTGTCAGAAACAGGCAGACGGCAAATACGATGTCAAACATTCGTTCCAAGAGAATGGTGGGAAAAGCCTCCCAGAAAGTGAACCCTGATGGGATTAACAAAAAAGCCCTCGCCACCTCACCTATCCTGAAAGGAAATATCGTATTTACAAAGTACCCTGCATTCAAAATCAGAAAGGATTTCCCAAATGAAATCCTATTCTTCAATATTATCCTCCAGGCTGCTGCCCGGGTCATGAGGGATACAAACAACAGAACCAGAACCGGCGCAATCCAGATCAAATTCACCTGTTTCAGGGCAGAAAGAACTTGTTTCCCATCAACAATCCAGATCAGGACAGCAAGTGCTGTAATACTGATCATGATCCCAAATACCAGCCTGAGTTGAACTTTATTTACCTTCACTTTAGTCATCATCGAGTCTCAGTACAGCCATAAAAGCTTCTTGGGGAAGGTCAACATTTCCTACTCTTTTCAATCTTTTCCGGCCTTCTTTTTGATTCTCCAGTAATTTTCTCTTCCTGGTCACATCTCCCCCATAAAGTTTTGCAGTGACATCTTTGCGGAGGGCCTTCACATCTGTCCGGGAAATTATCTTTCCACCTGCAGAAGCCTGAATCGGCACAGCGAAATGATGGGGGGGAATGATCTCTTTTAATCTATTGACAAGGACCTTCCCCTTCCGGTAGGCTTTATCCCGGTGCACTATGGATGCCATTCCATCCACCGGCTCTCCATTAACAAGAATCTCCAATTTAACTAGATTCTCTTTCCGGTAGCCAGCAAAGGAATAATCCATGGATGCATACCCCCGGGTGGCTGATTTTAAGTAATCGAAAAAATCGACAATCAATTCAGAGAGCGGAATCTGAAAATTAAGCTGCACCCGAGTGGGTGACGGGTAATGCTGGCTTAGATAAGTTCCCCTTCTGGTGGTCACCAATTCCATAACCGGACCATAATACTCCAGGGGCAGAAATACCTGCAAATCCATCCAGGGTTCCTGGATTTCTTCCACAAGGCTCCGATCAGGTAAATCCGCTGGCGAATCGATCTCAATCACTTCCCCGTTCCTCAACAAAGTGCGATATTTTACAGAGGGGGCAGTTGCGATAATATCCAGATTATATTCCCGTTCCAGTCTTTCCTGGATAATTTCCATGTGAAACATCCCCAGGAAACCGCATCGAAATCCCAAATTGAGGGCCGGAGAGGATTCCGGTTCAAAAACCAGGGCAGCATCATTCAATTGCAGTTTTTCCAGGGCATCCCGCAAATTTCCATACTCCTCGTTAATCACCGGGAAAAAACCGGCAAAAACCATCGGTTTTGCCTGGATATACCCCGGCAGGGGCTGCGAAGACGGGTTGTCCGCATAAGTAATGGTATCGCCAACCCGGCAATCATGAACTGATTTCAATCCAGTTGCGATATACCCAACCTCTCCCGGGTAGAGGACTTCTACTGGCGTCATTGCCGGCGAGAAAATCCCCATTTCAAATGGTTCCACATCTTTACCGGCAGCCATCAGGTGCAGTTTGTCCTTCTTGTTGATGACTCCATCATAGATCCGGATATAAGCAACAACGCCTTGATAAGAATTGTAATGGGAATCAAAGATCAGCGCCCTCAGCGGATTTCCCGGATGGGTTTCCGGAGGTGGAACCTCCTGAATGATTTTTTCAAGCACAGGCTGAATATTTTCTCCATCTTTGGCAGAAATCCGGAGAATGGAATCGGGGGGAGTTCCCAATAAATCGCTAATATTTAGAGCAATCTCATCCGGCCTGGCAGCCGGCAGGTCAATTTTATTAATGATTGGTATGATTTCCAGATCTGCTTCCAGGGCAGCATACATATTTGCTATCGTTTGAGCTTCCATTCCCTGCGCGGCATCCACGACCAACAGGGCCCCCTCACAGGCTGCCAATGCCCGGGAGACCTCATATCCGAAATCTACATGCCCGGGTGTATCGATCAGATTCAATTCATATTCATGGCCATCCAGGCCTGTATATTTCATCTGAACAGCAGAGGCTTTAATGGTCACTCCCCTCTCCCTCTCCAGGTCCATATTATCCAGAACCTGGTCTGCCATATCCCGTGCTGAGACCGTACCGGTAATCTGCAGCAGCCGGTCAGCCAAAGTAGATTTGCCGTGATCGATATGAGCGATAATTGAAAAATTCCGTATTTTATTTATATCCATAAGCAGGGCATAGTATACCCGATGTATCAGTACCTGGGAAATATTTCAGGGGGATCCTGTATATACCATCGCTCCTTACTTTACCCGGACCAGCAAGAATAAGGCTATCATTCCTATTCCTATCAGCGTAATCCCGTTTCCTACACCTAAACCATCCACCAGAAATCCCAGTAAGGGGGCAACTATGGCCGAGAAAATCGTTGTAACCTGAGATTCTGTTGACAGTCCTGACGCCATAATCTTGGATGAGATCTGATCACTGATGATCCCGACATTGATTGGGCGGCGAATGTTGTTAATCATGTACAAACCGAGAAAACAAACTACTGACAGGGAAATAATCTGCAGATTGGCTGTCACCCCAGCGAGAACCAGCATCCCTGCTCCAATCAGATAAGTGAAATTTACTGCCTGTGATAAACTGCTAAACCTTTCGCTGAATTGATAAGCTCTCCTGGAGGCCAAGCTGGTGAGAAAATAAATCCCAAAATAAACCAAACCGATGATAATTGCCTCCCGTTGGGTATCTCCCAGGTCAGTAAAAACAGAAGCGGAAAGGGCCAGCACTGCCAGTATCGGTTGTAAATAATCCTTCGCGGATTTAAATACACCCGAAAAACTGGCGCTGTTTAATATTGCTTTCATAACTGACCCATCTGAAAATATCTGGGTAAATTCACGGGATGTTGTTTTTACTTTGTTCCAGATCTCGCCTTTCTCTACCCGCTCTAATTCTCCATCCAGGCTTTTTGGATAGGAAATTACATTTAACAGATCCAACAGATAAGGAACAGTGGAAGCAAGGAACATCACCCGGTAGCTGCCGGTATAAAATATAAGGCCAGCGGCAAT
>CBDVDO010000078.1:0-7148 GCA_965372765.1 uncultured Anaerolineales bacterium | reverse complement strand
GTTAAAAAGGTGTAACACACAATGGATAATGATTCGTTTTCCGGTTCATTAATAACACCTTCAGTTCAAGATAATATTAAAATATTGTCGTTTACCGCTGAACCTTATCCTGATGGTCGAAGGGTATTAGTAAGGTTATTATTGTCTTCTTTTCAGGAAGGACCTAATGCAGCAATTAATTTATCCAACGAGGAGAACCAGGAACTGGCAACGGTAAATATCGTCAATATCTTTAGCCCGGAGAATGAGCTCACCCTCCATATCCCCGGAAACAAAAAGATCCCGGGCAGTTATTCAGTTGATGTTGAAGTATTTTATGCTGAGGAAGAAGAAATCGAGCAGGACGGGGAAATGCGGTTATCTTTTAAGCAATCCCTGGTCGACAGCGCTTCAACCTCATTTTCCATCCAGTGACTACTCCTTTCCCGAACGACTTTATCGCTGAAATTAACCGGCTTCTTGGGGAACAATCCTCCATGTTTTGGGATAATCAGGAAACAACGCCGCCTATTTCAGGTCTGCGCGTAAATACACTTAAAACAAATCCTGAATTAATCCAGAAAGTCTTCTCTGCCGAATTAAAGGGTTTGCCCTGGGCTGGTGATGGATTTCAACTCCCTCAAGGCTTTAGTCCAGGAAAACATCCTTTCCATTCCGCCGGACTTTATTATCTTCAAGAACCTTCGGCTATGGCGCCAGCAGTTGCACTTGATCCTCAACCAGGAGAATTAATACTTGATCTTTGCGCTGCTCCCGGGGGAAAATCTACTCAAATACTATCGCTAATGAAAAACCAGGGATTGTTGATTGCCAATGATTCCAATCCCCGACGAGTGCAGGCACTGGCAAGGAACATTGAACGCTGGGGGGCTCGAAATGCAGTACTAACCAATGAGGTTCCCAGAAAATTGGCGGAGCATTTCGGTCCGGTCTTTGACCGGGTGCTGGTTGATGCACCTTGTTCCGGGGAGGGAACCTTCCGAACAGATCCCGGGGAAATTAAAAAATGGTCAACCAATTTTAGTAAACGATGTGGGTTGATCCAGGATGAAATCCTCTGGTTTGCCGGAAAAATGGTTCGTCCAGGAGGGATTCTGGTATATTCGACCTGTACCTTTAACCAACAGGAGAATGAGGGTTCTGTGATGAGATTCCTTCAAGCAAATTCGGATTTTGTCGTAAATCCAATCCCTTTCCAACCCGGATTCTCAAACGGCATTCCCTTGTCAAAAGCAGATCCTGGAAATCTGAAAGGGACTGTCCGGATCTGGCCCCATCTGGCTCCCGGAGAAGGCCATTATATTGCCCGATTGAGGAAATCTGAAAATTCAGCTTCAGGGCAATTACGCAGCCAGAGTACCCCAACTGTACTGACTACCGACCAGCAGAAGTTATATAAAGAGTTTTTTGATTCTTCGCTTAATCTGACACCAGGAACAAAGATGATCTCACCCGGCAGTTCTTCTCTGTCATGTTTTGGAAATCAATTGTATCTGTTCCCCCCAAATACACCTCAACTTGAGGGTTTACGTATTCATCACTGGGGATGGTCCCTGGGCATATTTAAAGGTGATCGGTTTAGACCCAGTTCTGCCCTGGCTTCCGGCTTAACCAAAGAGGATTCACAAATAGTGATAAAATTCCCAGTAGGTGATCCAAACCTGATTTCTTATCTTCGAGGATCTCCTATCCGCTATCCAGGTGATGAGGGAGCGAATAATTCTTGGGTATTGGTAACTGTAGAAGGATTTCCACTTGGTTGGGGAAAAATTGTCCAGGGTCGTTTAAAAAGTCACCTTCCAAGCTGGTTGCGTCATACCTAATAATAATTTGTGGAATAAAAATATGAACACTGATGCTTCTGCTGAAAATAACAACCAAAAACCAGCCAGAAGATTCCCCTCAAACCTGATCCTTCTGGCAATCGGCGCCATCTTGGTAATCTCTGCCATAATCCTCTATCCTGCAGCAAAGCGCAGGATGGAAGTGCCTCCTTCACCAGAACCGTCAGCGGTTGGATTGACCCCAGAGGCAGATTCTGCCCAGATTTCCATTACCGAAACCTCTACTCCTCTTGCCAGCATTACACCTATTCCAAACCCTTCATCCACTCCTGTCATAATCGAGTTTCCTTCCCAATTTGGAGCATTAGTGCTTTCAATCCGTGAAGGTACCGATATTCACTTATTTGCTTACCAACCGTTTTTGGAAAATATTGAAGAAGGCACATATAGCGCACTGCCCTTAACGCGAGTCACTTCAGGGAATCAACAAGATATCACTCCGGCAATAAGTCCGGATGGCACAAAAATAGCCTTCTCATCCAACAGAGGGGGTTTCTGGGATCTCTACATCCTGGACTTAATCAGCGGAGAAACCAGGAAGTTTACCGATACCAGGGCATATGATGGGAATCCAACCTGGTCGCCGGATGGGCGGTGGCTGGCTTATGAGAGCTACCATATCAACAACCTGGATATTTTTATCCAGGATATTGATCAAACACAGGGTCCCATTCCCCTTACAAATCATCCTGCAGCAGATTACGCTCCCAATTGGTCCGGGCAGGGACGCAGGATAAGTTATATCTCTACTCGAAATGGCGTACAGGAAGTCTGGTATGCGGATTTGGACTCAACCGAGAGTGAAAAATCAGTCCGGGTAAGGAATCTCCCGGGAGTGAGTGTTAAACACCCCACCTGGACAACTGACGGCAGGTACCTGTCCTGGTCAATTGTTACCAAAGAAGGCAATCATTCCCTTGTCACCTGGGACTCAGACCAACCGAATCTAGATCCCATCCTGGCAGGAACCGGGGATTGGCCGCTCTGGGCAGGAACAGGAGAGGTGTTGTATACGCTAATTGAAACCCCGTATGATACCTATCTAACTGCTTATCCTGGTCCCGAATTTAATCTTCAGGTGATGATGCCGGCAGTCAAATTACCCGGTCCCGTAGCCGGCTTTAGTTGGGCTGAAGGCATATCGCTTCATACTCCATTGGACCCGGCAGCTCAAATCAATCCTACACCTCTCTGGAACCCTGCTCTCCTGCAAGACGAGAACTCAGAGATCATTAAAAAGGAATTATCCCAGATTAGAGATATTAAGACACCTTATCCCCTATTAAATCAAGATGCTATAAGTTCGTTTACATCACTCAGGCAGAAAACTAGAGCTTTATCGGGATGGGATTTTCTTTCTACACTAGAAAATATCTACCTACCGCTTACAGAATCTATTGATCCGGGGGTTAATCAGAACTGGCTGTACACTGGGCGAGGACTATCAGTAAATGACATTCCCAGACTTGCAAATTGGCTGATCGTAGTCCGGGAGGATTATGGCACCCAGACATTCTGGCGGCTTTATATTCGGGCCAACGTCCAGAATGGCTCGCAAGGGCTACCTCTTCATAACTACTTCTGGGATTTTAACGCCAGATATTCCGGTTCAAATTCATCTTACGAGAATGGCGGTGCAATCTCAAAAAGTATTCCGGAAGGGTACTGGATCGACTTTACTGAGTTGGCAGCGGCCTTCGGATGGGAGAGATTTCCCGCACAGTCTCACTGGCAATATTCTGAATCCGCTGCCCGCTATCAATACTTTGCTTTTAAGCAGGGATTAAGTCTGCGTTCCGCGCTGCTTGAGTTATATTCGCCACAAGCCATCCAGCCATTTACGAATTCTGCAAATCCCTGATCTGATGATGAAAAGAGAGTTACGGACGAACTTAGGACGAAGAGGAATCCTGATACAAGGCGTTATATATTTAGCAGCAGTATTGCTGCTTGGCGCCTGCTCTCTGGATATCGGTTTTCCCAGCGCTAAACAGGATACCGCAACCCCTACAACATCTACACCTGCTGCCAGTTTTACTCCGTCAGAGCCAACGGAGACCCATGTGAGCCTGAATCTGACCACGCTGACACCAACAGCTATGCCGGAAATCAGCTCAACGCCAGAACCGATCCCCTTTACTCCTGATTTATCCAATCCCTCCGACCCTCAAAAATCTTTTACCGCCTGGAGACCACCTGTGTATCCGGTTCCCTGGGTGCCAAGTCCTCAGGATCATTTTTATTTTTCAAATCCAATTGCAGCCTATGCTATCGATCCGGCGTATTCTACCTACGGTTATGGAGATGTGTTTTTCGAGGATGTCGTCCACACAGGAATTGATATTCCAGGTGATATAGGAACACCGATCCTGGCGACAGGAGATGGAAAAATAATTTACGCCGGATTCGGCGTGTACCGGGGAGGTTCAGATATTTTTGATGATCCCTATGGAAAGGCTATCGTAATTGAACACTCCTTCGGTTACCAGGGTGAATCTCTTTTTACACTTTATGCGCATCTTGATGAAATCCTTGTTGAAAAAGGTCAAGCGGTAACAGCGGGAGATCAAATTGGCCTTTTGGGTGAGACTGGAAAAACCACCGGTCCCCATCTTCACTTTGAAGTCCGGGTGGGGAAAAACGAATATTTTTCTTCCCGGAATCCTGACCTGTGGATTTCCCCCCCCCAAGGTTGGGGAATCCTGGTCGGACAAATATTAACTTTTGAAGGCAGGCTGCTAGAACAGCAACCCTTGTACCTCACCAGAATCGGGGAAAAATTCTCCGTGTATGAATCTTCAGATTATAAGTGGATAGGGAAATCATATCAAAATCAAGCAATTAATAGCGATCCCTATTATAAGGAAAATCTTTCAATCGCCAATATTCCAGCTGGAACCTATTTAGTATCTATACCGGTTACGTATATCGGTTTTTCCTATCAGAAAGAAATTTAAATCCTGCCCGGACAGGTAACGTTTATCAAATTTAATCTTTGGCGGGGATTTACTCTAGAAAACCCCCCAACACCGGAAGTTTTCTTTTCACCTTCCCCTTGACGTTTAGAACATTTGTGCTACACTAAAACAAGGCAAGCCAGGTGGAAATCTATTGTTTTAGAGGAGGATATTATGGCTGATGATCCAAGGAAAACAGCTTTAGACAAGACACTGCAGGATATCACAAAACGCTTCGGGGAAGGGGCGATTATGAAGCTTGGTGAAGCACAGGGCATGGAAATTGACGTGATTCCTACCGGCACATTATCTCTTGACGTCGCACTTGGTGTGGGGGGAATTCCCAGGGGCAGGGTAACAGAGATCTTTGGACCGGAGGCATCCGGAAAAACCACAATCTGCCAGCACATCGTTGCAGAAGCGCAAAAACAAGGCGGAACCGCCGCCTTTATTGACATGGAACACGCTCTAGATCCTGCCTATGCAGCCCGGACGGGTGTGGATGTCAATAATTTATTGATTTCCCAACCAGACACAGGAGAGCAAGCTCTTGAGATTGCCGAATCTTTGATTCGTTCCGGCGCTGTGGATGTCATCATTATCGACTCAGTCGCTGCTCTGGTTCCCCGAGCAGAAATTGAGGGTGATATGGGAGATTCGCACATGGGCTTGATGGCCCGGCTGATGTCTCAGGCACTCAGAAAACTCTCTGGTGCCATTAAACAAACCAATACTTCCCTGATATTCACCAATCAGCTGCGGGAAAAAATCGGTATTGTCTTTGGAAACCCTGAGACAACTCCCGGCGGCCGAGCTCTTAAATTTTACAGCTCAGTCCGTCTGGATGTCCGCAGAATTCAATCCATTAAATCCGGCACAGACATTATCGGCAGCAGAATCCGAGTTCGGGTTGTAAAGAACAAAGTAGCTCCTCCTTTCAAAACAGCTGAATTTGACATCATGAAGGATGGGATATCAAAATATGGCGATATCCTTGATCTGGCTGTAGAAGTAGGCGTTGTCGATAAACGCGGATCCTTTTATTATTATGGTGATGACCTTCGCATTGCACAGGGTCGGGAAAATGCCAAAGAATACATGAAAGAAAATCCAGACTTGGCCCTGGAGATCGAAGGAGAAGTCCGGGCTCTGGTCTTTGAAGATACTCAACTCGATCCTGGCACCAATGATCCCGAATCTGGCAGTGGAGATGAAGAAGACCTGCAATAAAATGAATGGAAAAATCTGGATAGTGCTTCTGGTGCTTCTGGTCACAGGCTGTCAAGCGAAAGAGCCTGCACCAACCGGGACGCCAGAAGCCCTGTTTGTCCCTCCTGCATCCGGCGAGAACAACGAACAAAACCCGGAAGCCCCTACCGCCGCCCCTCCAACCCAGCAGGGAAATTGTGTAAATCAACTCCGCTATATAAAAGACCTGACAATTCCCGACGGTACTGAAGTGCTAGAAGGGGAAAAAATCACCAAGCGCTGGTTGATCACCAACGAAGGCAGCTGTAATTGGGACCAGTCCTATTCCTTTCAGTTAATCTCAGGTTTGGCTCTGGGGGCAAAAAAGTATCAGCTGCTCTACCCTGCCCGACAGGGATCGAGAGCAATCGTGGAAATTTCCTTCACTGCTCCGGATAATCCCGGACGATACAATTCCTGGTGGCAAGCTTTTGATTCCAAGGGAAAGCGGTTTGGAGATCCGCTTTACATGGATATCTCAGTATTAAGTGAGTAAATCCAAAAGGGAGATTCACCATATGGATAATAAAAAATCCAGCATCCAGCGGGTTCTGGATGAACTGGAGAAATTAAATCTCCCCACCCAAGTTAAGGACTTGCCGCAAAGCACCAAGACAGCACAGGAAGCCGCTGCGGCTGTAAACTGCCATGTCGGTCAAATCGTGAAGTCACTGGTTTTTCAAACCAAATTCACCCACAAACCTATCCTGATATTAACCAGCGGATCCAACCAGGTAAATGAACCAGTTGTAGGAGCGATTATCGGGGAGGAGATTATTTTTGCTTCTGCAAAATTTGTCCGCGAGATAACTGGTTTTGCGATCGGTGGAGTATCCCCCTTTGGACTGAAGGAGGAGATTACAACCTATATCGATGAAGATCTACTTCAGCATCCTGTTATCTGGGCCGCTGCAGGATCACATAATGCAGTCTTCAGTATTTGTCCGGAAGATTTGGTTGGTGCGATTCAAGGGCAGGTAATCACTGTCGTTTAGCTAAAATTATCCAGTTAAAAAAACGTAAAGGGAATAAACCCCCATGATGCATTACCCTTAATCAGTTGGGTAAATTGTATTTTAACCCACCACCCCATAGATCA
>CBDVDO010000077.1:0-7151 GCA_965372765.1 uncultured Anaerolineales bacterium | reverse complement strand
GAAATCAAGAAACTGACAAAAGACAGCTTGTCGAGTATAGGAAATAAGGATTTAATAAATGCATCCTCCTGGGCTGGATATCCCCCTTCCTTACCTGCTCAAGAAAAAGAATTGGAATCAGGACCGGAAAAAGATTCAGCTTTAGAGAATAACTCAAATTAGCAGTGGATCATTTATTGGTTTTAGATCATTTCAGC
Source organism: uncultured Anaerolineales bacterium (assembly GCA_965372765.1). Taxonomy (GTDB): domain Bacteria; phylum Chloroflexota; class Anaerolineae; order Anaerolineales; family UBA11858; genus B10-G9. The sequence goes on along the minus strand of CBDVDO010000077.1, from coordinate 6,954 downwards.
GCTTCTTGGTGGAAACAAATTTAAGCAGAAAGATACAGGGGTATTATCTGCAAATCATGGAAAAAACGAGCAGGGTTTTCCCTAAACCACCAGGTTCGATAATTATTGGTTTTCATTAGATTACTACAAATTCGCACAAAGATTAACGGCAGCAGCCGATAATTCTTACTCGTGTAATAATGCCTTCTACCCGTCAACCCAGACGAAGGGAGTGTGAATCTATGAGACCTGTCTATGCAATATCTGGAGGGGTATCCAAGTTTGCCAAAGCCCGTCCGGACAAGAACTATCAGGCGGTAATCAAGGAAGCTTATGATTACGCCATTAATGACCTGGGATTAAGTTTCCCCGACTTCACAAACAACGTGGATGGTTCTGTCGCCTCCTATTTTTCCGACCACTTCAGCCGGCAGCTGATGGCCGCAATTATGGCCCAGGATTACCTGGGGTTGTGTCCAAAACCCAGCCATCGGGTAGAAGGGGGAGGAGCTACTGGCGGTTTATGTTTTCAAGAAGCCTGGAAATCCATCGCCAGTGGTCATATGGATGTCGTAGTTGCTTATGGGTTCGAAACCATGAGCCATGTTGAAACCTGGAAAGGCAATGAGTTTATTGCACTCGCCTCCGATGTTTCTTTTGATTACCCCGTAGGAGGGTTTTATTCCGGTTATTATGCCATGATGGTCACCCGGCACATGAAAGAATTTGGCACTACAGTAGAGCAAATGGCTCATGTCAGTGTAAAAAACCATCTTAATGCGTACCACAATCCCTATGCTCAAAAGAGGAATCGCTATACAGTTCAAGATGTGCGCGATTCCATCATGGTCGCCTGGCCGCTGACCAGGTTGGACATTTGTGTCATGTCTGATGGAGCTGCGGCAACGGTTCTAGCCTCAGAAGAAGGAATCAAGAGGTTGGAAAAAGCGGGAGCCAAGATCCCCCACCCCCTTGTAAAAGTAACCGGGATTGGAAGGGGAACTGATGCGATGCGGATGTCAGACCGTCCACATGTTGACTATGACAATTTTATTCAGAACTATGCAACCCAGAAGGAAAAAGATTCCCAGGAAACGATGAAATATTACAAAGATCTCTGGGATCACGGCACCCGCTATCCGGGAGTCCATTCCTTCAGAGCTGGGCGAACAGCGGGGAATATGGCTTACAAACATGCTGCTATCCAGGATCCATTGAATGAATTGGATTTTATTGAGCTGCATGACGCATATACTTCCAGCGAAATCCAGACTTACGAAGATCTTGGATTGTGCCGTTATGGTGAGGGAGGTCCATTTGCTGCTTCGGGGAAAGCATTCCTTCCAAATATTGACTATGGGTTGGATCTGACGGATGAACCAATTTGTCCTGTAAATCCTTCCGGCGGATTGATCGCCTGTGGACATCCCGTCGGCGCAACAGGCTTAATGCAAGCAGTATTTGCAATCTGGCAGCTGCAGGGCTCCATTCACAATCATTTTGAAGATAAAACCCTGCAAATAAAAGATGCCCAGAAAGGTGCTATCCATTCCCATGCTGGTACGGGAACCTATGTAACAGTCAGCATTCTGGAAAAGGAATAGGGAGAAACCATGGCGAAAATACCAAATAAACAGCTTGAATCACTGGGTGGAACCATTGTTCACAATTTGCCGTTTCCCCTGGAAACTTCTCCAGAAGCTCTAGCCTGGCTGAAAAAAATGGCTCCAATCCAGATTGAACAACCTTACAGTATCGTGTACCTGCACTCGTACGCCCAGGATAGCCCCTGGTTTGCAGGATTAACAAATAAAAAAATCCTCGCCAACAGAGACCCTGAAACCGGCTACACCTACGCAACACCCCGGGGACATGATATGTATACCGGTGATGAGACAGATTGGATCGATATCACCGAAAGAAAAGCCACTGTGCATGCTTTTACAGTCTGCCACTTCGGATCAGAATCTTTTTTGGAAGAGACACCATATGTCTTAATTCTGGTTGATTTTGAAGGGGTAGATACTTTACTGCTCAGCAGGTTAACGGGAATTGACCCGGAACAGGCCAGCCTGGACTGGATCGGGATGGAGCTAAAACCGCAGTTCCTCAGGAACAGCAAAATCAAACCTACTGACGTGTATTTTGTTCCTGCGTGAAAAAAGAAAAAGAAACCGTAATTCTCTAAGAATTACGGTTTCTTTTTCATGTGCATACTAACCCAATCTAGTCTATAATCTAGGCAATCAATTCTCAATCAACATATTGAAGGGTTAGTTTGTGGTCAAATCGAAACGTTCTGATTTAGGAACTCCAATTACAAGATACCACCTTCGGGAAATCCACTGGCGAGATCTACTTACAGTTTTTTTCCCCCTGATTTTGGTGGTGTTGGCTCCTGTTGGGTACGGACTATGGCGCACGTTGTATGGTTATTCAAGTTTTGGGCCAGCAGCTGCCTCCTCCTGGGGTAGAACCTGGTTTCTGATTGGCGCTTTCCTGGTTATCCCGCTGCTATTCTATACCTTAAGCAGGCTTAAAAAAGCTCACACCTGGATTGAAGTTTACTCGTGGGGTCTTTTTTTACATTACCCTCCCGGTCGGAAAAGATTGCTTAATTGGGAAGATATTCAAGGCATTACTAGTTATTCAGTTAACAAGTCTTTTTTACGGGTGATCAACAAAACCAGCCACTACTTGATACTTCATTCCCGTAGATATCCACCCCTTCATAGTCATCCAGGTCTCCACGACCGCAAAGGTTTAAAAAAGACCATCAAGAAACAAGTATATACCCGATTAAAACCCAAGCTTCTCCAGGCTTTTCAAAAGGGTGAACTCATACCTTTTGGGGAAGTTGCCATCTCAAAACAAAAAATTCTGCTCCCAAAACAGGAAATGCCCTGGGAATACATTGATGGCATTACAGTTCAAAAGGGAATATTTATTATCAAACTGTCCGCCGAAAAGCATATTGAGATTCCCATTCGAAAAATTCAGAATATTGAAATCCTCATTCATATCATTAAAACGGAGATTTGATATGTCCGTTCATCAAAAAAAATGGATTGTTCCCAGCTTAATATTGCTTATTTCTGTAGTTCTCAACAGCTGCAGTGGTTTATCATTGGACCGTTTCCTGCCAAATTCCGATTCGAGCGATCCATCCACATTAATGGTTGAAGTCACTTTTTATGTCCAGGTCCCACTGAACACTCCTGAAGGAGAAGTGATTTATCTGAGTACGCTTGATGAGGTAACCGGATTAGGTGTAAATGCTGAGGCTCACCCTATGGAGCCCGCAGTCGGAGAAGCTAATCTTGAACAGGGGTTGATATATAAAACTACATTGATTGTGCCGCAGCATACAACGATTAAATATCGTTTCACCCGGCAGAACCAATACGCAGTAATCGAACATACCCAATCAGATGAACAGGTCCGGTACCGGATTGTGCAGGCAGACAATCCTCTGGAAATCCGAGATGTAGTGAGTAAATGGTCTGATACCACCTATCACTGGCCTGAACCTGGAAGAATTTCCGGAGTAATTCTTGATGAAAACAGCAGAGAACCTGTACCTGGCATGCTTGTGACAGGTGGTGGAGTCCAAACCTTCACAACAGCATCCGGGGCGTATATGCTTCAAGGTTTACCTCCCGGAGTACACAATCTTGTAGTATATGCCCCAGACGGAAGTTATCAGGTCGTCCAGCAGGGAGCAGAAGTTGCTTCCCAGGCAAATACAGAAGCGAATCTTTCAATCACTCCTCGAGATTTTGTTGATGTGACTTTTTTGGTCTCGGTACCGGTTGGAACCCCAGAAAAAAGCGTTCGCATGGCTGGCAATTTATATCAACTTGGGAATACATATGGGAACCTGCCCGGTGGGATGAACACAACTCCCTACAGAATGCCAAAACTCATCTACGCAGGAGGGAACCAATACGGCATCATTCTTTCCCTCCCAGTGGGAGCTGAAATTCGTTATAAATACACTCTCGGGGATGGATTCTGGAATGCTGAACATTCTGAAGATGGTAGATTTTCTCTGCGGAGATTTATTGTTCCAGATCACCCGATACAATATACGGATGAGGTTACTGCCTGGAAAACTGGCAGCAAGAATTCAATCACTTTCGATCTGTGGACACCGGATAATACTCCTCCCAATGAAGAGATCTACATACAGTTTAACCCTTATGGGTGGACTACGCCGCTGCCCATGATCGAAATCGCCCCGAACCACTGGGTTTTTATCCTATTCTCACCTTTTGATATTATCTCTGACCTGACTTACAGATACTGCAGAGAAGGAGAATGCGGCATTGCGGATGACCTGACCACCAGGGGAGAATCAACGGAAGGACGTTCGGTTAATCCCAGCTCCGAATCACAATACATAGCGGATACAGTGGAAAACTGGGCATGGCTGGAAGCTGAATCATCAACCCTAAACATACCTCAGCCGATAATTCAACCCCGAGAAGAGGGTTTTATCACCGGGATTGAATTCATGCCAGGTAATAAAGCAGCAAGTTCTGTCCATTTCTCCTCATCTTTACCTGCTATCTCCAGCATGAATGCCAAGTGGATTGTGTTAACTCCTACCTGGACTTTTACCCATCAAATTCCACCAGTGATCGAACCTAATCCTAGTCAGGATCCACTCTGGTTGGACCTCTCTGAAATGTCTGAACTTGCTTTCCAGCAAAACCTTCAAGTTGGACTGCATCCCCAACCTCATTTTCCAGTTAACCCTGAGAGTTGGTGGGATTCTGCTCCCCATAATTTCGGCTGGTGGAACAGCTGGTTTGATCAATATCAAAATTTCGCAGTTCATTTTGCTGACCTGGCTGAAAAACAAGGGGTCGATATGCTTGTTCTAGGGGGAGAATGGCTTTCCCCTGCCCTTCCAGGAGGAAAACTCGCTGATGGAAACCCCTCTGGTGTTCCTGCAGATTCTGAACTCCGCTGGGAAGCAATCCTGGCAGAGGTTGACTCCCATTTTTCCGGCACTATAGCCTGGTCAATGACTCTCCCTCCAAGCGGTGAAATACCAGTTTACTTCCAACACATCGATCAGATCCACCTGAATTGGTCTCCCTTATTGCAGCTAAACCAATCTTCAACTCTAGATGACCTTACAAGCCAAGCCGAACAATCTCTTGAAGGCGAGATCAACGAGTTCTGGACTGCCTGGGTAAAGCCAGAAGACAAATTGTTAATCCTGCGAATTGCGTATCCATCGGTCTCAGGTTGGAATTCCGATTGCGCCCCCGGCGAGGATGAAATTTGCTATGATTTTGACGAATTCACCAACCCAGCGCCCAATTTGCCAAACCTTGACATCGACCTGGATGAGCAAGCAAAAGCATATACTGCCTTCTTATCTGCTATAAACAAAAAAAGCTGGATTTCCGGTGTCATCTCCTGGGGGTATTATGCCCCGGTTGTTCTGCATGACAAATCTATTTCTATCCACGGAAAACCAGCTGAAGAGATCATACAACATTGGTTTACTGAGTTCCTGGAAAGATAAATTCCTTCTATGCAAACCGTGAAAAACCGCCTGTTTTTCTGTATGCCGGCGGTTTTTTTATCTAAAAACAAGCAAGTGCTAGCAAAAACCCTTTCCCTCAGAAAAATGCTTCCCATTAGGGAACTATTAATAAGGTATTTGAAAAGTAAAAAAAGCCCTTGCAAGTCTGAACACTATGCTATAATCAAATTCCAAGTAAAAAACAAAACCCATCCATTTGGAAATTGTGGATGGGTTTTAATAGTCTGTTTTAACGAATAGGTACTGCAGTAAATAGCATGAGCAACAAGAATTTAGAAGAAACAATTATTGAATACGAGAATCCACTTGCCCACCTGCTCCAAATCGGCAGTGATAAGGGCTATGTAACATTGGATGATATTTCTGAGATTTATCCAAAAGCTGAAAACAATGTGGATCAGCTGGAAGAAGCATTTTCTGCCCTTCTTACCGCTGATATTCCCTATGTAGAAAGCGAAGAAGAAGCCGAAGAACTATTTGAAGAGAACGATGAGGATGATCTGGACACTGTCGTACATAGTCTCTTCGATGATGATGACCCATTGGAAAATATAAGTACCAACGACACTGTTGGCCTGTACATCAAACAAGCTGGAAAAGTTCCGCTCTTAACCCGTGAAGAAGAGCAAGATCTTACCAAAGTAATTGACAAAGGGAGAAAAGCTCAGAAGAGACTGGCTGAAGAAGAACTAACCCTGGAAAAACGGGAAGCATTAAGCGAAACCGTGGACGAGGGGTGGGAAGCATTTGAACATCTCATCCAGGCCAACTCTCGACTGGTCATCAGTATCGCAAAAAAATATGTGGGTCGGGGTGTATCGTTTTTAGATCTAATTCAGGAAGGCAATATCGGAATGATGCGAGCTGCCCTGAAATTTGAGCGCGACCGGGGCTACAAGTTCAGCACATATGCAACCTGGTGGATTCGACAGGCAATCACCAGGGCTATAGCTGACCAGGGACGGACAATACGGGTTCCGGTACATATGGGCGACAAGATCAACAAAATGATCCGAATGCAGCATCAGCTTAAACAAGATTTAAACAGGGATCCAAATCAAGAAGAATTAGCAGAAGCTCTTAATGTCACCCCTGATGATATCCAGGACATGATGAAACATGCCCGCCGTCCACTCTCTCTGGAAATGCCTACCGGAAAAGAAGATGACGCCCAGCTGGGCGATTTCATCGCCGATGCAGATGTAATACCCCCGGATGAAGAAGCAACTGGAATCCTTTTACGGGAACATCTCCAGGAAGCATTAGCTGAACTTCCTCCCCGGGAAACGAGAATCCTGGAAATGAGGTACGGCCTCGTTGACGGCAGAACCCTGACATTAAACGAAGTTGGAAAAAAGATGGGAGTTACCAGGGAAAGAATCCGCCAGATAGAAGCCCAGGCTTTGCGCAGG
>CBDVDO010000076.1:0-7166 GCA_965372765.1 uncultured Anaerolineales bacterium | reverse complement strand
TTAGCAGGCTTAACTGATCCCCCATAAAGAACAGGAATAATTTCTTCCAGCCCTGGAGTCCATAAATGGGCAATTTTCTCCCGAATAAATTCCTTAATTACTTGATTTGCGCCCTCGGGCGTGGCTGCTCTTCCGGTCCCGATTGCCCAAACTGGCTCATAGGCAATCTTCAGTTGAGGTATTTGTTTTTCACTGACACCCTTCAATCCAGCGGAAATCTGCCGTTTGACCACGTCACCAGTTTTTCCTGATTCATTTTCCTCGAGTGTTTCACCCACGCATAAAATTGGCTTTAGGTTAGCATCCAGGGCTGCCAGAATTTTTTTATTTACCTTGTCATCAGTATCATTGAAATATGCCCGTCTTTCGGAATGACCGATAATCACGTACTCCGCTAATTCAGCAAGCATGAGGGGAGAAATCTCTCCAGTAAACGGGCCCTGATCTTCCCAATATAGATTTTGTGCGCCAAGGTGAATTGTTGTATCACGGATCAGTTCCGCGATGGGAGCCAATGCCGTAAAAGGCGGACAGATAATGCTCTCAACTCCGTTAATTCCCTCTAATCCAGGCAGCAGTTCTTTTACCAACAAAACCGATTCTGCAACGGTTTTATGCATTTTCCAATTTCCAGCAACACATGGTACCCGCATTCTTCCTCCACGTTCAGTTTTTATGTCAGTTTTTATTATTCTGGCTTCAGTCTTAACACTTCCTGGATCCAGCTGGGCAGATCCTCAATTTGCTCAAGATCCAGTAATAGATCTCTGGCTTCCTCGTAACGCCCCGAGGCAAATAGAATATCTGATTTAATCAGATAGACTTCTAATAAATCCGGTCTTTCCAACATCACCTGATTTACCAGGCGTTCGGCATCATCAATTTTATCTGAAAGCAGTGCTTTGCGGGCTTCCAGCAATTGACGAAGTGAATGATCAAGATCTATCTCCGGACCAGTTAATGTATCAAGGGAAAATTCTTCGAATGCCGCATAATACAGTGCCTCACTGATCTTATTCTTCATTTCTTCAGGACTGAGTGGAGATCCAATTTTGTCAGCCATAAGATAGGAATAAGCCGCGTAGGTCCAAATATCAATATCGGTTAATTTATCCCCTAATTTAATGATAGTCTCTGGATTTCCTTCAGCCAGCTGGTAAGCTTTCTGGAAAGCAGCCCGGGCTAAATGCGGACGATCCGCTTCCAGATAAGCGACCCCCAATTGATAACGGTAAAAGGGATCCTCCGGGTTTTCTCTGATTAGCTGATTAAGGGACTGGATTTCCCCTAAAACCGGATCGGATTTAATTTTTGCTTCTTGAGTCAATATTTCCGCTGGAATCAGGTCCGGTCCCGGCGGTTCCAGTGCATTGGTAATCACCATCGTTCCCAAACAGAGGGTTAATAAAGCGGGAATTGCCATCCACCAGATCCAACCTGGAATTCCCTTTTTCCGGGTTTTCTCTCCAATAACTGTATCAGATATTCCTGCCGCAACAGCCGACTCCTCTGCCGCAGCAGCTTTCTGGGTGGCAATCTCCCGTGCATCGGAATTAAGCATCAGCGTAGGAGCTTCCCCATCCGATGGATGTTCAATGATCAGCGTATCAAACGCTTTTAAGAACATTGCCATCATTTCGGAAATATTCTTGTACCGATCCTCACGTTTCTTTGCCAAGGATTTCAGGATTGCCCGCTGGATATCCTCATTAAGGTCAGGATTCATATCCCGGGGCAATGGCAGGGGACTGTAAATATGATCATGGATGACAGAAAATGGCGTATCCGCTTGAAAGGGAACCTCCCCTACCAGCAATTCGTACATCATCACCCCTAAAGAATAGATATCTGTACCGCTATCCAGGCTTCCCATCCCCTTGGCCTGTTCAGGAGATATGTAATGCGGAGTTCCCATCATCATTTGACCGGAGAGAGTTGTCTGACTGGTTTCTGTCATTCTGGCCAATCCGAAATCAGCCAGGTATATTTGTCCGCCTTTTTCCATCAGAACGTTGGATGGTTTTACATCACGATGAAGCACACCTTCCTGGTGAGCATAAGCCAGGGCGGATGAAATTACCCGAAAAATATGCCTGGACTCCTTGTAAGTCAGTTTAGATTTCTCCAAACGTGCTTTTAAGGTCTCTCCCCGGACATATTTCAAAACCAGGTAAGGGCGATCTTCGTATTCTGAGAAATCAAAAATGGGGACAATATTCGGATGGTCAAGTTTTGCGACTACTTTGGCTTCCCGTTCGAATCTGTCAATAAATCCGGGATGCTCCATGAAAGCAGGATGCAGCGCTTTAATAGCGACATATCGATCAAGGCTGGGATGGTAGGCTTTAAAAACCGTTGCCATTCCCCCTTTCCCAAGTTTTTCTACTAATCGATAAGGGCCAACATTCTCACCAATTACAAACGGCATCTTCCGTTCTCCTTAAAATCCTTCCTGATTATACACTATCAAAACCCACACCCGGGACGAGGATTTCCTTCATTTTTGATTATAAGCTGGAATGGGGGAAGATAAATGGGCATCTAACAAAATCGCAAAGCGGTCAGCTAAAATAAAAAAGAAAAACCTCATTTTTACAAGATGAGGTTTTTGTTTCCAACTCTGTAACCTGGACAGTTTACTCTCCAGACTCTCCCTCCCCAATACCGTATACTCCCGCTTTTAGTACTTTCAAGGGTAAAAGGGCGCATTTTAACCGCACCGGTCCCAATTCGATTCCAAGCATATCCAGGATATCTTCTTTTGCCAATTCCTTAACGACCTCAATGGATTTGCCAATAATCGATTCCAACAGCAAATCAGCAGATGCCAGGGAAATCGCACACCCTTCACCACTGAAGGCTGCCTCAGTCACAACCTGATTCTCATCTACCCGGACGTCAATCCGGATATGGTCTCCGCAAGCTGGATTGTCATCCTCAAAGGTAATATCATTGGGCTCTAATTCTCCTCTAAAGTGCGGCGTTTTATACCTTTCGATAATAAGTTCCCGGTAAAAATCTTCCATTTTATATCCTATGCCTTCGTACTACCCGAAGATATCCTTTACTTTCTGGATTCCATCGATAAATCTGTCCATTTCGTCTAATGTATTATAGAGATACATGCTTGCTCTGCCCGTCGCTGGAAGGTTAAATTTCGTATGGAGAGGCTGCGCGCAGTGATGACCAGCCCGGATAGCAACCCCAGAACCATCCATAATTTGAGCAACATCATGAGCATGAATATCCTTGAGATAAAAAGCAATTACGCCGCCCTTTTCTTCTGCGGGGGGGCCCAGAACAGTCAGGTCAGGAATCTCCGCTAATTTTTCCATGGCATATTTTGTCAGCCGCCGTTCGTGGTCCTCTATTTTTTCCATCCCCAGCTCCAGGAGATAATCAATCGCCGCGCCAAAGCCTACCGCCTCGGCAATTGCCGGCGTCCCTGCTTCAAATTTATGCGGTAAATCATTTGCCTTAAATGACCTCAGGTCTACCCGCTTGATCATTTCACCTCCGCCCAAAAACGGAGGCATCTTTTCCAGTAAATCCTTTTTCCCATACAGTGCTCCAATGCCAGTTGGTCCGCACATTTTATGAGCTGAAAATGCATAAAAGTCTGCTTCTAGATCCACTACATCTACAGAGAAATGGGGTACGGATTGCGCTCCGTCAACCAGGGTGACCGCGCCGATAGATTTCGCATCTCGAATGATCTCTTTTATGGGATTTATTGTTCCCAGTACATTCGACATGTGAGTAATGGCAAGCAGCTTCGGATTATTTTTTAACAATTTTTGGTACTCATCAAGATCCAGAACACCTTCCGGGGTCACCGGAATAAAATCCAAAACCAGGTCCTTCTCCGCCGCCAGCAGCTGCCAGGGGACCAGATTGGAATGGTGTTCCATCTCTGTCAACAGTATATGATCACCCGCAGACAAATTGTTCCTCCCCCAGGAAAATGCGACCAGGTTAATTGCTTCGGTTGTATTACGAGTGAAAATCAGCCCCTCAGTAGAGGGAGCATGGATGAACCCGACAATCTTTTCACGGGCTGTTTCATAAGCGCAGGTAGCTTCTTCGGCAAGTTGGTGTATGCCCCGATGAATATTTGCGTTATTTTCCCGGTAATAGGCGTTCATCGCCCGCAATACGGCTTCAGGTTTCTGGCTCGTTGCAGCTGAATCCAGGTAAATCAGTGGAACTCCAGGACGGACTTCTCTTGATAATACAGTAAAATCCTTCCGGACCTGCTGAACATCAAAACCTGTTGTCGTTTTAGCGGTCATGGAACACTAGCTCCAAATCAATATTCAATTATATTTTTATCTATGATTTTGATCGACGTTGATCCACCAATTTTCGGATATTTTGGGAGGTTATTGCACACCATAAGACTCGATCAGGTACCATCCAGCCATCAGTCAGGTACACATTCTTGTGGAATTGTACTGCTACTTTTTTATGTCCTCGCTTCACGACCACACCATCCAGCCAATCACGGACTCGTCCATCCTCAAAATCATGATCACAAAGCACTTCTACGTGGTCGCCAATTTCAAAAATATTATCGTCTGCAGGCGGTGCGGTAAAAGGAATAGTTGCCAAGGTGTCCTCCATCCAATCTGTAATAAAAACCAATTCTATCAGGCTTCTCTGAAATGTGAATAGTACTGCCAAATAATTACTGAATTACTTTATCTCAATCCTGTTTTTAATTCTCTTCCAGATCTGTTCACCTACTTCCTGCAGAGGAAATCTGGAAAAGATATCATCAAAGAAACCCTGGATAACCAACTGTTCTGCTTCATGACGAGGAATCCCCCGGGAGAGGAGATAAAAGAGCTGCTCCGGGTCAATTTTTCCTACTGTAGAACCATGGGTGCAGCGGACATCATTGTTAAGGATTTCCAATCCGGGAATGGAATCAGCTCTGGCATCTGAATTAAGGAGTAGGTTGCGGTTTGCCTGGTAGCCATCTATGTACTGCGCCCCGGGAGCGGCGTAGATCATCCCGCGCCAAACCGAACGGCTTTTCTCGTCCAGTGCACCTTTGAAGAGCAAGTCGCTGGTAGTCCGGGGAGCAAGATGGCGCTGCAATGTATTATAGGAAAGATGCTGTTCCTGATCCGCGAAAAACATGCCGGACACTCTTCCTTCAGCACCCTGACCAATTAAGTCCACAGTAATGAAATGTTTAGACAGGGATGAACCCAGGGCGCCAATTTGCCACTCCAGGTATCCGTCTCGATCCACAAGGGCTTTTTTATGACCAAAACTCCATACCTGATCGCCGTATGATTGAATTTCTGCAATTTTCAGGTTGGCGTTTTTACCAACGATTATCTCTACATTTTCTCCAGTAAGAGAGGGTTGAGAACTTCTTTCAGGAGAGAGGGATTCATGGATATATGTCAAAGAGGAGCTTTCTTCCAGATAAATCAGGAACTGGAAAAAATGTGCTGTTCCTTCCCAGGGGGCAAACCCTATACTAAATAGCGGTTCATCGACCTGAACGCCTTTCGGAACATAAATGAAAATACCATGATTAGCAAAAGCTGCTGTTGCTGCAGCAAATTTCCCATCACGGGGAGACACAACCTTTCCCAGCACTTTTCCCACCAAGTCGGGATGTTTTTCTGCTGCTTCAGTGAGGTTTAAGAAAATAACACCCTGTTTTTTTAGTTTTGCTGTTTGATTAATCTCCACTCCTACCGGGTTGAGGGTAGCGACCGATTTTTTCGCCAGGATGTTCTCTGTAAGAATGCTGCCGGTGATCTTCTCAGGAACCGCTTTGCCGTTTGGCAGTTGAATCTTTTTAAAATCAAATCCTGAAAGCGACGTTCTGCGCCAAGCTTCATCTTTTAGAGTTGGAAATGGCAGTTCCTGATATGCGTGCCAGGCATCGGAACGAAATTCCCGCAAGAGGGCAGGAACCTTATCAGAATCCTCGATCATATCAAGGGAAAAGTTGAATCCCTTTTCAGGTTGTTTTCTTGCCATAATATTCCTTCATTAGCCGATTGATCCTTCCATTTGAAGCTGGATCAAACGGTTCATTTCTATCGCGTATTCCATCGGTAGTTCTTTTACCAGAGGTTCAATAAACCCTGAAACAACCATACTGGTTGCTTCGTCTTCAGTTAAACCCCTGCTCATTAGATAAAAAAGCTGCTCATCTTCCACTTTGGATACAGTAGCTTCATGCCCTATGTTGACATCTTGTTCATCTACCTCAATATAGGGATAAGTATCAGAGCGCGAAGTTTCATCCAGGAGAAGGGCGTCACAGACCACATTGGATTTGACATTGGTGTTGCCCTTATTTACCCGTAATAATCCCCGGTAAGAAGCTCTCCCGCCATCTTTACTGATGGATTTTGAAACGATCTTGCTGGTTGTATCTGGCGCCAGGTGAATGATTTTTCCACCGGTGTCATGGTGCTGCCCTTTGCCCGAAAAAGCAATCGAAAGAATCTCCCCATGAGCTCCCTTTCCCATCAGCATACAAGAGGGATACTTCATGGTTATTTTTGATCCCAGGTTGGCGTCTACCCATTCCATGGTCCCTTTCTCTTCCACACGAGACCGCTGAGTCACCAAATTATAAACATTATTAGACCAGTTCTGAATGGTGGTATAGCGAACCCGGGCACCTTTTTTCACAACAATTTCAATCACGCCGCTGTGTAGAGAGTTAGTTGTATACATGGGCGCTGTGCAGCCTTCCACATAATGAACCTGGGATCCTTCATCAGCGATGATCAAGGTTCTTTCAAATTGCCCGATATTGGCAACATTCAATCTGAAATAAGCCTGGAGCGGCAAATCCACCTTAAGGCCCGGCGGTATGTAAACAAATGAGCCCCCCGACCAGACAGCGCTGTTAAGGGCAGCATACTTATTATCAGAATAGGGAATGATTGTGCCAAAATATTCCCGGAACAGTTCAGGGTGTTCCCGAAGGCCGTTCTCGATGCTTTTAAAAAGAACGCCCTGCTCTGCCAGCTGTTCCTGGATACTGTGATAAATCATCTCTGATTCATATTGGGCACCCACTCCAGCTAGAAATTTTTGCTCTGCTTCCGGAATTCCCAACCGGTCAAAAGTAGTCTTTATGGATTCTGGAATATCATCCCAGGATGATGCTTCTTCCTCAGTTG
>CBDVDO010000075.1:0-7176 GCA_965372765.1 uncultured Anaerolineales bacterium | reverse complement strand
CCCAGTCTCCAACAAATTGGATTTCCAATTCCAGTTCTACTCCAAATTTTCCTTTTACTGTCTTCCTCACTCGCTTTATAAGAGCAGCTATTTCCTCAGCGGTTGCATTCCCGTGGTTGAAGAAAAAATTCCCATGGACGCGGCTGATTTCCACATCTCCTACTCTGTATCCCTTTAGTCCCGCTTCTTCGATCAACCTTCCAGAATAATCACCTGGAGGATTTTTAAACATGCTGCCCAGACTTGCGCCCTGCGGCTGGGAATCCTGGCGCTTTTCTGAAATTGCGGAGATCCGTGCTTTCACCTCTTCGGGTGTGCTTTGCCGCAAACGAAAAGTCGCGCTCAGGACTATCCCTTGAGATATTCCAGCTTTGATCACGCTAGTCCGATAGTCATACGCCAATTGATCCACCGACCATTCTGATCGCTGAATCTTGTCTCCTACTGGATGCAAGATTTCTGCCACTTCCAGGTTCTCCGCCACACAGGAACCAAAGGCGCCCGCATTATTTACCACTGCCCCTCCCACAGTGCCAGGAATGCCGGTAGACCATTCCATTCCAGTCCAGCCTTTGGAAGCGATCCGGCGAGATAATTTTCCAAAACTGGCACCAGATTCAGCCCACAACCGGAGCCTTTCAGGGTCATTTTCGATTAATTTCACTTCTTTTGCTTTATTAATTACCACCACTTCCCTGATTCCTGCATCACTGATGAGGGTATTTGATCCTCCACCGAGCAAAATAAACGGAATTTCCTGCTCCCAAAGGAACCGGATTGTTTCTTCCAATTCTCTAAGGTCACTGGTTATGACTAAATAATCTGCCGGCCCCCCAACTTTCATAACAGAATACCGATCCATCATTTCATCCATCTTCAGCTTGCTTCCGAAGAAGGATTCCAGGGTATTTCTCTGGGATTCTGTAATTATTGGCTGATCCATAACGTTTACCTTAAAGATCTTTAATGCAGTCAACAACTTTGTTAACAACCTTTGGAGAAATCTTATTTCCATTAACTGACAGTCCATTTAACTCAGCCTGCAGTTTCGGGTTCTCCTGAACTACCCACTTCAATTTCTTGGGGAATTCAACTGCTAAATCAAGGTTTTGTTCCCTATCATTTGGAAGAATATTCGCGCTCATGGTTACTCTCCTCTCCTAGAAATTATCCCTGGTCTGAAAGGACCTGTTCCAATTGAACGTTGATTTCTATCGCATCGCCAGCAGTAAACAGCAGCAGCAAATCACCTGCTCTCAATTCTTTCTGTAAAAAATCAACCGCTTTTTTCCTCTCAGGTATATAGAGTACATCTGAATGATTAATCTCTTGCACCAGATCGGCTGTTGAAAAATCTTCCGGTTTTTCTTCCCTGGAGGCAAATACATCCAGGACAACTACTCGATCTGCCTTCGAAAATGCTTCAATAAACCCCGAAAACAAAGTTTGGGTCCGAGAGTAGGTATGCGGCTGCCAGACTGCCCAAATTCTTCGATCAGGATAGGCATCCCTGGCTGCAGATAATGTGGCGTCAATCTCAGTCGGATGATGAGCATAGTCATCAATCAATAAAATTCCCTGGTATTCACCCCGGATGTCAAATCTGCGCTCACTTCCCTTGAATTCAGTTAATGCCCGGGCAGTGTCTTTTCCCGACAGACCCATATGATCTGCCACTGCAAAAGCTGCCAGGGCGTTTAGCACATTATGTTTCCCCGGCATCTGGAGCGAAATTTGAACGGGTTCTGCATCCTGGTCAGATCCTGCCACAGCTTCAAAATTAATCCCACCGTTCTTATTAATCTCCAGGTTCCTGGCTACATAATCTCGATTGGGAGCCTGAAATCCATAAACCACCAACCGCTGATTGGGTTTGAGTTCTTTTTGCAGCTGCATGGCACCCGGATCTTCGCCACAGAGGAATAAGGTCCCTTCTGGTTGTAATTTGTTTACAAAACTACGAAATGCATCCCTGAATATTTCTTCCGTAGGGAACAAATCAGGATGGTCGTGCTCGACATTGGTAATTACCGCCCGGGAGGGATTTATTCCGAGGAACATATAATCATATTCATCCGCTTCAATCACAAAGTCAGATCCTTGTCCAGCCTTGGCGTTTGTTTCCAGGTTGGCAACCACACCACCAACAATAAACGACGGATCTTTTTCCAGCGCAGAGAGAACCCAGGCTATCATTGAGGTTGTTGTTGTTTTTCCATGGCTGCCGGCAACAGCAGTCACCTCTTTGCCTTCTAATATATGATGCAGGAATTCAGCCCTTTTTAATACCGGGATCCCCGCCTTCAGAGCTGCCTGAACCTCAACGTTTTCTTCCGGTACCGCAGAAGAGCGGACAACAATACCCGCACCACTGATGTTTTCAGCCTGGTGCCCGAGATATACCTTTCCACCAGCCTCTTCAACCGCACCTGACAGCGAAGATAAAGTGAGATCAGAACCACTCACTATGTACCCCTCTTCCAGCAGAACTTTGGCAATCGCGGACAAGCCAGTACCTCCAATACCAATGAAATGAATATGCTCCATCAGATAAACACCACCAAGACAAACATAAACGCAATTACAACTGCAAAAAACAAACCGAGTTGATTGCTGGCAAATACAGGCGGGAAATATTTTAATAAGCTAAGTGCAGCATCTCCAAGGGGTGTTCCCGGCTGCGGCGGCATGATTTCAGGTCCAAAGGGATAATGAGCCGCAGCCATATACCACCAAAGCGTTCCAATGATAAAAAATCCGCTCCCAAGACCGAGAACTGCACCCAGTAAAACATCCTGAATTTTTTCCCGGCGGGCTTTTTCCCGCAGCGCTGCCAAGCGAGGGGTTTGATAACCAAAAAATGCCAGAATTCCTACGATTGCTCCCCGGGTCCAAAATTGAACTTTTAGTTCATCCTGGATCGGCGCTGGTAGAGTTTCAAAACTTGCAAGTGGACTCAAATTTTCCACCTGTCCCAATATATCTTCAAAAGGAACGATAAAGGCAGTGAATGTCTCCAGCACATAGATCAAGAATAAACCCAGAACAATGCTGAAGATAACCAGGAGTTCTTTTGCCCAACCCCGCATGGCGCCGATTAATCCAAAGAGAATAACAAACATCCAGAATACAGACAGGATTGATATCATAAATTAATCCCTCCCTTTGCATTTCCTGCCAGGGATAAAAGCAGTTGAGCGATCGTTTCAGCTGCTTTTGGCTGAGCTAGCGCTTTCATTGCCGATCCCATCTTCATTAACTTCTCCTGATCATTAAATATGGCTTGCACTCGAGGAAGAAGCTGTCCGGGAAGATCTTCATCAGCTATGATTTCAGCAGCACCCCGATCAGCCAAATATTGAGCATTGGTTTTCTGGTACCGCCAGGCATGCGGGTATGGGACAAGAACCGCGGGTAATCCAAACAAAGGATACTCGCCAAGGATGGATGCGCCGCTGCGGGAAACTACTAGATCTGCAGTCCTTAATGCAGCTCCCATTTCATCATGCAGAAATGGGAACATCCGATAATTTTCTTTTTCCTGTTTTGCTAAACTTACCCTATTGCTTTCCATCTCTTCCCAGTCCAGTTTGCCCGTAATATGTATCACCTGCAGTTCACGCAGCAGATCCGGTAATATCTCTTTGGTTGCCCGGTTAATGGACCGAGCACCTTTGCTGCCGCCAAAAATCAACAATACCGGTATGTCTGGATTCAAATTCAGGGTTTCCAGAGCTTTTTCCCGGGTCCAATCCAGAAAGCTTGCCCTGACTGGATATCCGGATACCTTGACCGATTTACCAGACGGAATGTATAACTTAGTCTGGTCCACAGAGACAGCTATCTGGTCAACAAGGTTGGTAATAGCTTTGATAGCCAAACCAGGTTCAATATCTGGTATAAAAACTAAACTTGCTATCGACCTGCCTGCAAAAGCCGCTGGTACTGCCAAGTATCCTCCAGTGAATAACAAAACATCCGGGCGGTACTCTCTAATAATCTGCCTAGCTTTAAGATAGCCCTTTAGCAGCTGCGAAAGATTTCCCGGCAAGTTTTTCAAACCTACGCCGTGTAATCCAGCTGCGGGAATGGTCGTGAAGTCAATATCTTGCCGGGACAATATTTCTTGTTCCATGCCGTTTTCACCACCTATCCAAAGAACTCCACCATCGGTTTTCCAGGATGGCTTACGCTCGTTTAGTGCCTGCAGGACGGCTAAAGCCGGGTACACTCCCCCGCCTGTCCCGCCCGCGCAAATCAACAACCGCACCTAATGACCTCCGTTCCTGTTTTCTACGTTCCAATTCAGCAACACGTCCCACACCAAGAATAATGCCCACAGCTGACAAAGTAACCACCAGATTTGAACCTCCCTGGCTAACAAATGGGAGCGGATTTCCTGCTACCGGCAGTAATCCGATAATCACAGCGATATTCACAAAAGCCTCAAAAACAATCCAAAATACCAAACCTGCTGCCAGGAGTGATCCCAGGCCATCCAGCGCTCTTTTGGCAATCATCATTCCCCGCCAGAGCAATAAAGTGTATAAAAGAACCAGCACTGAAGCACCTGCAAAGCCAAGCTCTTCCCCTACTACAGCAAAGATACTATCGGTGTGAGGGACAGGCAGCAGTACCAATTTCGCAATACCTCTCCCGAGTCCTACTCCAAACCACCCTCCATCAATGAAGGAAGTGAATGATTTGGCAATGTGTTCCGAACCGATCGTATTTATGTCTTGAATTCCAACCCAGAAGTCCAGGATACGCTGATAGACCTCCGGTTTTCGGAGCGCAACAATGCCAGATCCCAAGGTACCAGAGACAATCAGCAGAATAAATATCTGAGCCAACGATCCGCCAGCCATATAAAAAAGCATCATACCTAGAGCAAAGACGGTTACCGCAGCGCTCACATCAGTCTGGATGGCGATTAATCCTCCAACAAGTCCCAGTATCAGTGCCAAGGGAATCAATCCAAATCCTACTTGCTTGATCTTGTCGCCTTTGGCATACAGCCATACAGCCAAATAAATGACAATCACGATTTTGGCCAATTCTGAGGGTTGAACGGATTTCCCGCCAAACAGGGAGCGCGCGCTGCCTTCTCCAATAATCAAAACAGCCAATAACAAACCAACAGTGACCGTAATCGCCAGGATGGCAAAGTTATTGCGTTCCCAGCGGTGATAGTCCATAAAGTAGAAGGTTACTGCTGCAACTGAACCAATCCCCAGCCAGATTAATTGCCTGAGGAAGAAAGAATTTACATCCTTAAACTGACGCCAGGAAACATCCCAGGATGCGGAGTACAACATTAACAAACCAAAAACCAGCAAGGCCGCAACGATAACCAAAAACGGGATATCAATAGCCAGATCCAAATCGGATGGATTTTTCTTCAACTCAGTTCTTGAACCCATTTCCTGAACCTTTCTCCTCTCTCTGCAAAATCAACAAACTCATCAAAACTCGTACCGCCTGGAGACAACAAGACCACATCCCCGGCTTCCACAATATCAGCCA
The DNA here is from genome assembly GCA_965372765.1 of uncultured Anaerolineales bacterium. Classification (GTDB taxonomy): domain Bacteria; phylum Chloroflexota; class Anaerolineae; order Anaerolineales; family UBA11858; genus B10-G9. The sequence continues at coordinate 1,650 of CBDVDO010000075.1, read as the reverse complement.
CCTTAAGGACGGCTTCCTTTAAGTTGGTGCATTTCTGATATGGAATCTCCTTAATACCGCTTTTTATTTCTTCCTGGAGTGCCTTTTCAATTAGATCAGCTGCTTCACCAAATAAAACCAACTGCTTCACTCGCTGTAAAACCAACCTGGAAAAATCTTGCCAGGGCAGATCTTTATCCCTCCCGCCAGCCAGAAGGATCAGCGGCTCCTGAAAGGAATTTATCGCTGCGATCGACCGTTCCGGCGCTGTGGCAACAGAATCGTTATACCAATCAGCCCCCTTCCAGGTTCGGATATATTCAAGACGATGGTCAACTCCTGACAAGGCTTCTACGCCATTGATCATTGACTCTACTGGAAGATCTGCCGCAAAAGCAATAGCGCAAGCAGCCAGGGTATTCAGCAAGTTATGCTCTCCCCGTAAAAGTATGCTGCTGACAGGGATTAATTCCCTGGAAGAGGAACCATCCCAGTAGGAAATCATTTTTCCCTCTAGATATGTTCCCGGCAATCCGGGTGTCGGGCGGGTCAACCCAAAGGTGAGCAATCGGCCCTGAACATCATTCCGCAGATTCCAGGATCCTTCATCATCCCGGTTCAGGACAGCAATGTCTGAGCTGGACTGGTAGGTAAGGATGCGGGCTTTGGCCCGGGTGTATTCATTCATCGTTCCATGCCTGTCCAGGTGATTAGGCGTTACATTTAATACACAGGCAATCTCCGGAACAGATGTCATCAATTCCAATTGAAAACTTGATAATTCAACCACAGCAATGTCTTCATCTTTAATTTGATCTACAACAGTAATTAGCGGATTCCCGATATTTCCGCCAACCCAGGTATGTTCTTTGCCGTAAGCATCTTCTGCCATTTTCCCCACCAGTAAGGTTGTGGTGGTTTTACCAGCAGATCCAGTGATTCCAATCACCGGGCAGGTTACGATGTCCATAAATTCCTGAGAATCATTGGTCAGTAGGATGCCGCGTTGAATCGCCTGCTGCACAAACGGGATCGAGAGGGGAATTCCCCCCGATAAGGACAGGGCATCTGCATCATCCAGCAGCTCAATTGGATGCCCACCCAGGGCCCAATTAATTTCCCCTTCCTGAAAATCCTGCCGTACAGCATTAATCACTTTGTCATCCTTTTGATCCGTGACGGTAACTTTCATACCGTGTCCACTAAGATACTTTGCCAACGCAAGTCCCTGCCGCGCCGCGCCCACTATAATCAAGTGTTTTCCTTTCCAATCCTTCATCATCACACCAACGACAATGCCACACCTACCAAACCTGTGACCAGGCCAATTAACCAGAATCTTTGAACTATTTGCGTTTCGCTCCAACCCACCAATTCAAAATGGTGGTGCAGCGGTGTCATCTTAAATACCCGCCTTCCTTTGGTAATTTTGAAAAACACCACCTGGATCACCACACTTAGTAATTCACTCAAAGGGATAATTCCAATAATCGGCAGAACGGCCCATTGTCCGGTCATCAACGCCACTACTGCCAATGTCGCGCCCAGCGCCAATGACCCGGTATCACCCATAAACAACTGAGCAGGATGAACGTTGTACCAGAGGAAACCAAAAATTGATCCCACCAGAATAAAACAAAACCTGGCCAGGAAGATCTGTCCCTGAATAAG
>CBDVDO010000074.1:0-7193 GCA_965372765.1 uncultured Anaerolineales bacterium | reverse complement strand
CCTTGATCTTGCTGATTCTGTTTTGGCATCACTGGGTTATTGTTGGGGTCATAATTGATATCGGGCTCGGGGTTTTGTCCTTAGGGGGTAAATGGTCTGAATAATTGACAAATGATGGTTATTGCCTCGAAATACTCTGTCTTGTAAAGCAAGCAGCGCTGAATAACGCTACTTTAGAAATTGCTGTTGACAGGAGTATTTTTTTGTTTTATTATACAGAGATAGGACGTCCAACCTCTGAAAATTATTGTCTACCGATATTAACAATTTTTTAGCCTCAGGAGAGTATGGCGATCATAACTGACACGCGCTTAAATCAAGTAAAAGCGTACATGCTCAAATACATTTCCCAAAACCAGCTTAAACGGAACGATCAGCTGCCGTCTGAGGCGGCGATTGCAAAAAAATTGGGTGTCAGCCGCAACACACTTCGTGAGGCATATGTATCGCTGGAAAACGAAGGGGTTATCCTCCGGCGCCATGGCATTGGCACCTTTGTAGCTCACACTCCCCGTATCCAGGATTCACTTAACGAATTTTCTCCTTTTGCCCAGATCATACAAGACGTTGGTTACAAACCAAATTTTCAAACCCTGTCGATGGACATTGAGGCAGCGTCAACAGATGTTTGTGACGTTTTTAATATTCCTGCCACAAAAAAATTGCGCTGCATTTCACGTATTGTCCTGGCAGATAAACAACCGGTAATTTACGTTGATGATTATATAGCGCCAGCAATTGACTCGGCTGTCCAAAGCTGGGATGGTTTTGATGGCAATTTGGTCCAATTGTTGTCTGATTCGATTGAAACCCCGCTGCATCAAATCCAGTCATTTATCAGGGCAGCTGCCCTCAGTGCTCGGATTTCAAAATATTTGGAGCTCCCGGAAGGATCTCCGGTACTCAGTGTCCGGTCAACTATTTTTACCAATGACAATCAACCAGTAACTTACAGTAAGCTGTATTTTAACTCCGACATTATTGAATTGAACATTGTGCGTATCATACGCACAAAAAAAGCCAAGTATTAATCTAGAAAGGAGAAGAAGATGAAGAAACAAAAACTGTACATTTTGCTTGTAGTGCTCCTGGTCACCGGTTTGCTGGTGTCCGCCTGTGGAACCGCGGCTCCTGACGAACCAGTGGTCGTGGAAGAAACCACAGTTGAAGAGGTAGCGCCGACTGAAGAGGCAGCACCAGTCGAGGAGGAAGAGGTAGTTGAAGAGCCCGTAATGGAGCCGGTTACCTTCCAGGTATTCTACCCGGTGGCTGTAGATGCTCCCATTGCTGACATCTTAAATGGCTACATCGAGGATTTCCAGGCAGAGTATCCCCATATTACCGTTGAACCGGTTTTCTCTGGCGGATATGGTGATGTCCAAACAGCTATCCAGACCACCATTGATGGTGGCGGTGAACCTCCTGCCCTGGGTGTCATGCTGGCTACCGCTCTTTACGATCTGATCAATGCCGACTACATCGCACCCCTGGATGGGTATATCGGCGCCATGGAAAGCGGCGATGCCTACGTAGCTGATTTCCTGCCCGCATTCCTGGCGAATTCTTATTACGATGATCAGCTTTGGAGCATTCCATTCCAGCGCAGCGCAGTGGTGATGTATTACAACGCTGATATGTTTGCTGATGCCGGTTTAGAACTTCCCACAAATGGAGAAAGTTGGGGCGAAGCTGCCCAGGCTCTCACTGTCCAGGAAGGGGATGCAACCAATTGGGGATTGCAGTTCCCATCCGGTTGGCCCTACTGGCTCTTCCAGCCCCTGGCGATTGGCGGCGGACAAAATATTCTCGAAGATGACTGCACCGTCGTCTTTGATGATCCCGCAGTAATTGGCGCTGTTCAATTTTATATTGACCTGTCCGCAAAATACCATGCAATGCCCTCCGGTGTTCAGGCAGTTTGGGCTACCGCTACCACTGATTTTGCCAGCGGCATGACAGCTATGATCGTCCATTCCTCCGGCAGCCTGACCGGGATTCTGGCCCAGGCTGACTTTGAGGTTGGCGTAATGCCTCTGCCCGGTAAAGAAGACGGGACTTACTCCAGTGTTCCAGGTGGCGGAAACTTCTACATTATGAAAGGCGCCCCCCAGGAACAGCAGGATGCTGCCTGGAAGTTTGTAGAATTTATCTCGCAGCCGGAATATGTTGCAGATTACAGCATCAACACTGGTTACATTGCCAATCGAGCCAGCGCTTATGACACCGAAGTGATGCTGGCTTATACCGCTGAAACGCCTCAGGCTTTAGCAGCCCGCGATGCTTTGCAATTTGCTGGTGCCGAATTAGCGACTCAGAATCTTGGTCAGATCCGCGGTATTTTCCACGACTACCTCCAGCGTGCTTACAATGGAGAGATGAGTGCCGCCGACGCAATGGCTGCAGCTCAAGTCGAAGCTGATGCCGCTCTGGTAGATTTCTGCCCCTAAGCGATGCTGATGAACAAATGATTTATAATGGGGTGACCAGATGTTTTTTGGTCACCCCATTTCTTGTGAGGACCTGTTTTGAGCGCTCAAACCACTCGAAAACAATTTAAACCCTTACCCTATATCCTGATCTTACCGACCGCAGCGTTTGTCGCTTTGTTCACTGCCTGGCCTGTGCTGTTATCTGTCTACCAGAGCTTTTTCCGCCAGCGCATGAACATCGCCCGTTTTCGTGAGCCGACATATATCGGGTTGGATAACTATATTGAACTGTTTACTGACCCCTACTTCATTCAAGTAATTAAGAATACCCTTACCTACGTTTTGGGCACGGTGCCAATCAGCATTGTGCTGGGATTTCTGTTTGCCTTGCTGGTCAACCGCAAGGTTCGCGGCATCGGGTTATTCCGATTGGCATTTTTTCATCCCATGGTGTTGCCCATGGTCAGCGCGGCGACCATCTGGTTGTTTTTCTTCACACCGGATTACGGCTTATTTAATACCGCGCTCCGTTTCCTGGGTTACAGCGGTCCGGAAAATTGGACCGGTAATCCCAACCTGGCATTATTATCTGTAGTAATTGTCGCTGTCTGGAAAAATTCTGGATATTATATGGTTTTTTACCTGGCTGGTCTTCAGAACCTGCCGGTAGATGTTTATGAAGCTGCTGCCCTGGATGGCGCAAATGGCTGGCAAACTTTATGGAAGATAACCTTCCCCCTGCTGCGCCGGACAACGGTATTTATTACCATTGTGGCCTTTATTGATTCCTTCCGCACAGTGGATCATATATTTGTGCTGACCAGTGGAGGACCCAGCCGCTCCAGTACTGTGCTGCTGTTTGAACTCTGGTTGGAGCGATTCGAATTTCAGGACATCGGTATATCAGCGGCTATTACGGTTATTTTTGTAATTGTTTTGCTGGCATTTACAATAACCAACTTCATCACCTCAGAGCGCAAGGAGGTCTGAGTTGAAAAAGAACCAGCGAACTCCGAAAAAGATATTTAGCCAGATAGGCAGCTGGATTACCAATTTATTGGCGACCTTCCTGGCCTTATTGTGGTCTGTACCTGTAATCTGGGCCCTGGTGGCTTCCTTCAGGCCAGCCAATGATCCGATGAGCCGGGGAGATGTGTGGTTCAGCACCCACCTCACAATTGAAAATTATACCCGGGCCTGGTCGTTGGCTCCCTTTGGGCAATATTATATAAATACTATCATTGTCGTTCTTATGATTTTAGCGGTACAGTTGATCACTATTGTGCTGGCTGGATTTGCTTTTGCCAACTATGAATTCTTCGGCAAAGGCTGGATATTCTTTTTTGTCCTGCTGCAAATGATGATTCCAACCTCGGCTCTATTAGCGCCCAATTTCTCAACCATACGCGTGATGGGAATATTTGACACCCGATTGGCAATTGCTATTCCCTATTTTGGCTCTGCCTTTGGCACGTTCCTGATGAGGCAGGCGTTTATTAGCGTGCCGCGCGACCTGGTGGATGCAGGTATAATTGACGGCTGTTCCTGGTGGCAGCTTATCCTCCATGTCTACTTGCCTCCTTCAATCCCCCCATTAATTGCCTTCGGTCTCTCTTCAGCTACCTGGCATTGGAACGAATTCCTCTGGCCATTGATTATCACCATTAGTGAAAAAAGCAGACCGCTGACTGCCGGGTTGGTGAGGTTTACCCAGCTGGGAGAAATCGGAGCCCAATGGTCGCTGCTCACAGCGGCAACCCTGATGGTGGCTGCGCCGCTTTTCATCGTCTTTTTGATCTTCCAGCGAAGATTCATCCAGAGTTTTGTACATTCCGGTTTGAAATAGCCCCCGCTACCCATATTTTTACAGATTTTCAGGTAATTAAAAGCACCTGCTTTTTGGTGTTTAAGGGACAGATCTCCTCAGAGAGGGTTATCTTATGTCATTGAATTTCCTTGACGTAGATAGCCACCTGGGTGATAGCGGTGGTTTATTCAAGCGGCGGAAATACCAATCCCTGCCAGGTTGAATCTGGGATATTATATAACCAGAAGTAAATCAAGGAAAACTATGGGAATTGGTAACAACAAAGAAACCGTTGTCCTCTTTGGCGCCTCTGGAAGCATGGGCCATGAAGCTTTTAAGGAGCTCTGGAAAAGAAGAGAAAATTATGACCTTGTTTTGCTGCTGCTGCCAACCAGGACAGAAAAAAAGCTGTTTAGAAAATACGAAAAAGAAGCCGGCATCCAGCCGATCGCAGGCAAAGGAACTTCTGCCGGCAGCGGCTTAAAAATTGTCTGGGGAGATGCAACCAATTATCAGGACGTCGAAGAAGCTGTTCGCGGCGCGGATTGGGTTCTGAATGCCATGGCGCTGATTTCGCCTCAGGCTGATTATTACCCCGAAGCCGCCAGGTGCGTCAACATTGACGGCATTAATAATATTCTCCAAGCTATTAAAGCTCAGCCGAATGGAACAGAACATATCAAGTACATACATACCGGCACGGTGGCCGAAACAGGTGATCGGCTGCCGCCAATCCACTGCGGTCGGGTGGGAGATCCCCTCAAACCATCCATTTATGATTATTATGCAGTGACAAAAATCGCTGGAGAGAGAGCTGTCCTGGAATCTGATCTCAGATATTGGGCTTCTTTAAGAATGACTTTTATTATGCCTGTTGATAGCAAGGATTATTTCAGCCTCTGGGATCCGATTATGTTTCATCAACCGATAAATACCTGCATGGAGAATACGACCAGCAGGGACGCGGGTTTTGGGCTGGTGAACTGTCTTGATATTCCAGAGGATTCTGATTTCTGGCGGCGGGCCTACAATATGGGCGGCGGGCCCGAGATGAGGTGTTCCGCATATGGATTCATGACTGAAGCACTCACCCTGGGCGGAATTTCTGCCGTGGAATCTGTCATGGAAAGAAAGTGGTTTGCCCTGCGTAATTTTCATATGCAGTACTATGAGGACAGCTGCCTGACTGATAGTTATTTGCATTATTGGCGTGATTCGCTGGATGACTGGTTAAAGGCAGTGCGGAAAGACATGGCTATAAGCTTAAAATCAGTTGTTTTTTTAGCTAAGAAATTTCCCTTCTTTCAAAAAGTTATAGAGAAGATCACTTACAACCGCATGCAAAGGATGGTCGAAAACCACAAAAACGGAACTGTGTATTGGTATACAAATCACAACGAACAGCGAATTACTGCTTTTTACAAGGACCTTCAAACCTACGAATCCATTCCAGACTGGAGCGCTGATGTTCCCCCGTTGGTTCCGGATGATGATTGTGTCCGACTGGACCATGGCTACGACGAAGAAAAAGAAAAACTAGAGCTGGTTGATTTGAAAAAAGCAGCAGCTTTCAGAGGAGGGGAGTGCCTTTCCCGAATCTGGAATGGCGATTTATACCAGGCGCTGTCATGGAAATGTGCCTTGGGTCATGAATTCTCTGGGAAACCATATTCCATTCTCAAAGCTGGTCACTGGTGTCCTGATTGTGTGCCTCCACCCTGGGATTTTAACCAGCAAGCAAAACTCAGCCCTTTTTTTGCGCAGGTATGGTACCCCAATCATGACCTGGAAGAAAACAATTATTACCCAGAGGATTGCCTGAACGATATTGCCGGCGCCGGTTAGAGCAGTTCTTGAAACTAACCCTTGCCTCACTTGTTAATCTATATAATGGCGTAATAACAACCAATATTCGACTGATGCTGAACTCAAAGGACTGATCCTGATGAAAAAATCACTTGGCCCCCAAACCCTGATTTTTCCCACTCCGATCTGGTGTGTGGGGACCTATGATAAAGAAGGCAATCCGAACGTTATGACGATTGCCTGGGGCGGCATTTGCTGTTCAAAACCACCCTGCGTGACCATATCTCTCCGCAAGGCTACCTATACCTATGGAAGTATTCTGGATAGAGGAGCCTACACCCTCAGCGTCCCATCCGAAAAATATGTTCAAGAGGCGGATTATTTTGGCATTGTTTCTGGCCGGGAGGTTAATAAATTTCAGGAGACCAAACTTACTCCGGTCAAATCGGATCTGGTTGACGCGCCCTATGTAGGGGAATTTCCCATGGTCCTGGAGTGCAGGCTCATTCATCATTATGAGATCGGATTGCATACCCAATTTATCGGTGAAATTATGGATTTAAAGGTTGATGAGAACGCATTGGGGGAGGACAATAAACCAGATATCTTAAAAATAGCACCCATCGTTTATGCCACCAAAGCTCAACAATACCACAGGATTGGGGATCAAATTGGCAAAGCCTTTGAGATTGGAAGGAAAATTCAATGAAGGCGGAATATCAAGATATTTTTGTAGTAAAGGGAAAGGGCATTGCTGGTGATCATAAATCTATCACCCTGCCGTTTACTCATGTCTCTTCCCGGGCGATTATTCTTAGAAAGAAGGATGGGGCAATTTTGGGCGCCCTCCACCGTCCGGAAGGGAACTATGCTTTACCAGGGGGTGCCATTGATGACGGAGAAAGTGCCGAAGACGCCTTGCAGCGGGAGCTCGAAGAAGAGGGAATTCGTCTGATCGGCAGCGATGAAGGATGGAATGAACGCTTAGGGGTCGATTATTACGGTGGATATAACGAGTTATGTTTGTGGTATATATTTCTCGTGGATGATGCAGAGACACAAGAAAACGAAGAAATTCTGGAATGGAAATGGATCCGGCAGGACGAGGATCTCTGGTATCCCTATATGCGGGAAAAAATCCTCTTGAATTT
>CBDVDO010000073.1:0-7285 GCA_965372765.1 uncultured Anaerolineales bacterium | reverse complement strand
AGATTTTATCTGTTCAGTCATTTTATTAAAATCGCAGGCTACAGCTCCCGGGTACCCCGCGGCGGCTGTTGCATAACCACCGCCTTTGGCATTACAACCAAGGAAAGCGATTTTATTTCCATTATGCTCCAGCAGGACCGGCTCCTGCGCTTCATGGCGGTTGGCTCCTCCGCCATAATATGGCCAATCCCGCTGCTGGTATAACTCCAGGGTATACAGCATTGCCTCAGGTCCGTAATCACCAAAATGGTCTCCAGTCAGCTCCACCACATCAGTTCCAATAAATTCCATCAACTTTATGTAGCGGGGATCACTGCAGAACCTCAATCCTTTTTGGCTGGGATTAGGATAAGGGCACCCGCTGGCAAACGGAACCTCATTGCTGATATGAGTAATATCCGCATTCTTTAACCAATTCCTGATGTCCTGAGCCGGGTAGTTGATTCCCTTAGTTTCCATTGTCCAGGCTGTGGCTCTCACCAGGGCTGTCACCCCGGTCATAACTACAGTGGTAAGCTTATCAGGATCCCTGTTGCTGGTGATCTTCTGCAGGTCATCCAGGGCAGCTCCGCTGTGAGATATGGGAACTGCCAGCATATAATCCTCCGGAGTGAAGTCCTTCTGCAGGGGAGAAATCCCATCCAGTTTCATAACCTTCCAATCCGGAGATAAATCTTCAAACGGCAGAATCGCCAATGAAGGCCGGGTGCTCCAGGCTTTTTCACTGATCTTATCCCCGGGGAGGGTTTCAACGGCACCCGCTGCCGGCTCACCCCAATAGATTGATAAGACTCCCTGCACCTCCTCGGTCATCAACAGGGGTTGGCTGCCTGAAATGGGGTTTTTCCCACCTTCCCAGGTTGCCCTGAGTTCTGAGGAAGAAATTCCATCCGGCACGGTTGGAAATGGTGCGCTCAGGACATAAATCCAGTGGGTGATGGGGTTCTCATTGCTAATTGTGATCGCGGCAGCAGCCTGATCCAGATGATTTGTTATTTCCATTGAAACCGGCAGGTTCAACTGCGACCGGAGAAGCTCTGGCAGAGCCGGATCTATCCAGAGTAAATCGGGCTCTATTGTAACTGTTGCCAAAGAGGGAGAAAAATAAGTTGCCGTTGGAAGTTGTTCTCCAGGAGGAGGAACATACGGGGTTACAGTCTTGTAGGCTGGCGACCAGGGCAGTGAAGACCAGTTCAGGAATATCGTTACCAGATATCCCACCAAAATAACCACAACAATCAATCCGATCCAGATCAGGGATTTTTTCATTATATTAAAGACTATATCCAGATTTCCATGAACACAAACCAATTGTCAAGCAGTGTGTTCATCTCATTAGTTAATAGGGAAAATTCATCAGTGACTTATTGACAAGGATGGGCTCAGAACAATTTACCCCTTTCTGTCATAACCACCTTTAATTTACCTGCCACTTCCAGCGCGCTCCCTTCTATTCCCGTCAAATCTACGAGCAGTTCTTTACCCTTATTCTTATCTTCCAGGGAACCCAGGTTAATTCTGACATTATATCCAGCGCTGGTAACTGCTGCGAATGCCAGGTTTGCGCCAGCCCCGGAATCCGTGATGGCATTTTTATTTCCCAATTCAGCAGTTCTCAGGGCAAGTTCAGAAACCCGAAGAGCTTTCCTTGCTACAGCAAGCGGCACTGCCGCCGCCTTCAGTATTGCGATCTGAATTTCCTCCTTGCGGTTTTGATCAGTTTTTGGTTTTCTATAAGCTGCCATCACCTGATTAAATGCTTCTGAATCCTCCTTAACAGCCAGGGTCAGCTCTTCCCTGAGTACCTCTGATTCGTTAAGAATATTTTCCATTTCACCCTCAACTTCGGAGTATCCCTTCTTGCCAATGGTCAAATGAGCAACCATGGACACCAATCCCGCAGCCATCGCGCCTGAATAAGCCGCTGCTGATCCACCGCCAGGAGTAGCCGTTCCCGCTGCCAGGGAATCCAGGAAATCAACTTGGTCTTCCTTTTTTACTAATGAGCGCATTTTTTGCTCCAGAATCTGAGCTGGGGAAAATAAATCCATCTGGGTATACCAGATAGCGGTATCAATCATTGCTTCCTGAGGAATTAAACCAACCAGTTCGCAGTTATGGATCCCAACACCATAGCGTTCCGTCTCTCTGCGGATGGTTTCAACAACCCGGGGCAAGGGAGTTTTCCTGAAATTGGTCAGGTTCATTGAAACTTGAGCCCGTCCACCAACTATCATCCCCAATGCTTTTACAAACCGGAGTCCTCCTGATGAATGCCTCACCGCCCGGGCGATTTTACTGGCAATACTTTCATCATCCGTTGTTAAATTCACGTTAAATGCAATGAGGAACTCACGGGCACCAATCACTGTGGCTCCAGCTGAACCCAGCTCCTGGGGACCAAAATCAGGATATCGGGCAGGATTGCTTCTGATTTCCTCCTTTAACCCTTCATATCCACCCTTGCGAATAACCTCCAATCGTTTCCGCTCCGGTATTCGAGCAGCTTCCTCGTATAAGAATACCGGAATCTCCAGTTCCTTCGCTACTCGCTTACCAACCCTATGAGCCATTTCCACGCATTCTTTCATGGTGATATTGGAAATCGGTACAAAAGGCACGACGTCTGTTGCTCCAATTCTGGGATGTTCACCAGTGTGTTTTTCCAGGTCAATTAATTGAGATGCTTTTTCAATCATCCTGAAAGCAGCTTCTTCTACAGCCTGGGGATGCCCCACAAATGTGATCACACTGCGGTTGTGATCTGAATCCAGATGAGTATCCAATACAAAGGCTCCCTCAACAGCAGAGATTGCCGCTTTGATTTCATCAATAACATCCTGGCTGCGTCCCTCAGAAAAATTCGGCACACATTCAACAAGTGGATAAGTCATAAGAAATTCCTCTTTATTTACATTGAGCAGGGCTTATTTATATTACTTGATGGAATTATACCGAAAAAACCTACTCCAGAATTGAAACAAGTATCCCAATCTTGAAGAATGTCATTTAATCTACCCCATTAAATTATCACAACTTTGTCACAGCCTCATCACATGGTTTGTCACACAAACTTGATACAGTATGTTTGTGGAAAATAAAAACTATTTCCTGTTGCTAAAGGACAAAAAAGTGAATGCTGGTGACTATCAAAAAAAACCGTAAAAACAGATCTTACCTGACGATTGATGTAATTGATTCTTCTCCACGCTTGGCGGGCAAGCTGCCTTCTCATCTTGCCCGCCAATACCATGCTATTCCTATTGCGTCGGATAAAAACCGAGTAACTGTCGCTATGGCTGATCCTGAAGATCCGGCTGCCAGGCAAGCAATCCGGTCAGCAGTTATATCTCCAGCCACTCTAGTTAAGGATAATTCTACAATTATTGATTCCCTGATAGAAAAATGCTATTCGGAAACATCTGATATTCCGTTAAAATTCTTGGCCTGGACACCAGATGAACAGGTTAATCCGGTAAGCCAAGATTATATCCAATCCTTCACCAAGTTGTTAAACGCAGACCTGACCTGGTTTGAACCATCAGGTAAAAAAGGTGGAGTTTACTCCTCTCTGGTTGAAGAAATCGATACCCTTAACACTGATCTACTAATTAGCTCCTGTCCCGCAGATTCCCTCCAGCAGCGCCTTGCTCTTATACCAGGTGAGAAAAAAATTCTTCGCCATTGTTCTACCTCATTGTTGTCTTTGAAAACCCCTCGCTGGCCCATTAGACAAATTTTACTAGTCCTGCAGGATCACCACATCGATGGCTGCGCGGTAGAATGGGCTATCCAGGTGGCACGCGCCAGTAAAGCTTCCCTTACCATCCTCCCGGTGATCCCCGCTGTCCCTGTACTGTATGCCAATATGCAGCATGACCTGAGCAAACTATTAAGTTCGGACTGCCAATTGGGCTCTCATCTTCACCAGGTTGCCCGCCGTTTGGTGGATTGGGAAATATCCGGGACTATAAAACTACGTGACGAGTCTCCAGAGTGGCAAATCCGCTGGGAAGTCGACGAAGGAGATAACGACCTGATCATCATCGGAGCTGACCTTCAAAACAGGTTCCGGAATTCGGTGATGAAAGATCTCGTTCTACCCCTCTTAAGCTGGGTTCATATCCCTGTGCTCATTTCTCAAGTCTATCCAAGAGGAAGATAGTTCCATGAAGAAACACAACCTGACTCGAATCTTGCTATTAATCATCCTCCTGTCTACTGTGCTTACAGGATGTTCTCCTCCAAAAAACAAAGGGGATCAAAATGGGCCATTAGAGGGAACTATCACCATCTCTGGAGCATGGGCTCTTTATCCCCTGGTAATTCGCTGGGGAGAGGAATTTCAAAAAATCCACCCAGCTGTCCGTTTCGATATCTCGGCTGGCGGCGCTGGCAAAGGGATGGCCGATGTCTTAGCAAATGCTGTTGATATTGGCATGGTCTCGCGGGAAATATACCCCCAGGAAACAGAACAAGGCGCTTTTTGGGTCTCTGTTGCTAAAGACGCAGTATTCCTGACTGTAAACGACCAAAACCCGGTCTGGGAAAACCTTCAGTCCACGGGCATAACCAGGGAAAAGATAATCGACATCTATCTCACGGGGAAGATTACTAACTGGGGAGAGGTCGCGGGGAGTAATGAGATGACCGCGCCCATCCACATTTTCACCCGGTCGGATGCCTGTGGAGCAGCCGCAACCTGGGCTAAGTTCCTGGGACAGTACCAGGAAGACTTGTTGGGAATTGGTGTTTATGGTGATCCGGGTGTCCTTGAGTCAGTTATCAAGGATCCGCTGGGAATTGGATTCAATAACCTCAGTTACGCATATGATTTCGAGACTGGTGCTCCGGTAGCTGGGATCCACATCGTACCTATAGATATCAACAACAATGGAGAAGTTGACCCAGAAGAAATCATCGATATCAAAGAACAAGCGCTGGGGGCAGTCAGCGCAGGTTATTACCCTTCCCCTCCAGCTCGTGATCTCAACCTGGTCACAAAAGGATCGCCCCAGGGTCTTGTCCGGGAATTTATTTCCTGGATCCTTTCGGAAGGTCAGATCTATGTTAGAGAAGCAGGGTTTATTCCCATTTCCCAGGACAAACTTGAGAAGGAAATCCTGAAGCTTGATGATAAATCACTTAAAAAATAACACAAATAGATTATGAATGAAAAATCGAGGTTTCTAAAAAACAGAGAAAAACTTTCCCGGCATCGCACTAAATCATTTATGAAATTTAGCCGTGATCGAAAAGACCTTGCCGCCCATAAGGCCATGCGTGCCCTGGCTATCAGTGTGGGGGTCCTTGTCCCTGTTTTTATCCTGGTTCTTTATCTTCGGGCCAGACCAATCCTGGCCACACACAACATATCAACCTTATTATTTTCAACAACCTGGCGCCCAAATCAAGGCAGCTTCGGATTTTTCCCTTTCATCATGGGAACACTCTGGGTAACAATGGTGGCAATGGTAATTTCCGTCCCTCTTTCCTTGCTGACCGCAATCTATTTAGCTGAATACACACGCCCCAAAGTCCGGGCATTCGTCATGCCCCTGATCGATTTATTAGCCGGCATCCCCTCTGTTGTATACGGAATCTGGGGCGTCCTGACAGTAGTACCCTTCATTCAAAAAGTCGTTATGCCATCCGCGGATCGTTGGCTGGGGTTTTCACCACTCTTTCAAACCAGCAATCCAACTGGATATGGGGTGTTGGCCGGAGGGATTGTCCTGGCAGTGATGGTCTTTCCTATCATCATCGCTGTGTCTGAAGAGGTCATCCGCACTGTGCCCACGGGTTTGCGGGAGGCTTCCTGGTCAGTAGGCGCATCGCGATGGCAGACCATTAGACGTATCGTTCTTCGGCGGGCATTCCCGGGAGTCATAGCCGCTGTTATGCTTGGATTCTCTCGCGCTTTCGGGGAAACTATGGCTGTCCTGATGGTTGTGGGCAATGTCGTTCAAATTCCGCATTCGATCTTCGATGCCGCCTATCCACTGACAGCGCTGATTGCCAACAACTACGGCGAAATGATGTCAATACCACTCTATGATTCAGCCTTACTCGGCGCTGCCCTGATCTTATTATTGGTTGTCTTAACCTTTAACATCGGGTCTCGTTTGGTCCTGGCTCGAATAAGTTATTCATAACCAGAAAATACTATGCTCATAAAACAAAAATTAGAGGAATCCTTTTTCAAAATCCTGATGGTAATCTCAACCATCTTCGTGTTAGGCAGCTTGCTCCTGATCTTAGGAACTATTCTCTGGCGCGGACTGCCGGCCTTAGACCTGGCTATGTTGACTCAAACTCCACAAGGTGGATACTACCTGGGTAAAGAGGGCGGTATCCTCAACGCCATCCTCGGTTCATTATGTCTCGCGGGAGGAGCAACCATAGTTGCAGTCATCCTCAGTCTGCCCATCGCCCTCTATCTCCAGCTTTACCCGGTACCCCACTTCATCAAGGATTGGATTCGTCTCTCCCTGGACATCTTATGGGGAACCCCCAGCATTGTCTACGGGGCTATTGGTTTTACATTGATGATTTACTTAGGAATGCGCGCTTCATTACTGGGAGGGATTATCGTCTTGTCTCTCTTAGAATTACCTATCATGGTGCGTGGAATGGAGGAAGCGGTCAGCATGGTTCCCAAAGCTCTGCTGGAGTCCTCCTATTCTCTAGGAGCTACACGCTTTGAGACAGCGTTTAAGGTAGTCGTGCGGCAAACATTGCCAGGCCTGGTAACAGCCATTTTGTTGGCTTTTGGTCGAGGAATCGGGGACGCCGCCTCTGTTCTTTTCACAGCCGGTTACACAGACAATCTCCCTACTTCCCTCCTGAGACCCGTTGCCTCTCTTCCGCTGGCTGTGTTCTTCCAACTGGGCACCCCGTTTCCAGCTGTCCAGGATCGGGCTTACGCGGCCGCGCTGGTACTGATAGTGCTTGTCCTGGGGTTGAGCATAACGTCGAGACTGCTCTCCGCGCGGTTTACAAAAAACATCATCCGGTAGGAAAAAGAAACTATGAGCCAAGCTTTACCTCCTAACACTCACTCATCACCCCATCTGCGGATCCAGGACCTGAACGTCTGGTACGAAACCCAACATGCACTGCGGGGGATCTATGCAGAAATTCCCACTTTCGGTATCACTGCCATCATTGGTCCTTCAGGGTGCGGTAAAACGACCTTATTGCGGAGTCTGAATCGGCTTCTTGAGGAAGGAGAAGGGATCCGGATCAAAGGACAAGTGTGGTTAAACGGAGTGGATATCTATGA
>CBDVDO010000072.1:0-7286 GCA_965372765.1 uncultured Anaerolineales bacterium | reverse complement strand
AAATGAGATAGGACTGCAATCGTGGAGATATGGCGGTCTTCTTCCATGGCTTCCAGTGCCGTCAATAACGCGGCGGCCAGGGAAGGAGAAAGCTCAATTTCCAGTGACCCTTCCTCAGGATCATATGTTTTTGGAAGGGTTACGATTTCCAGGAGCTGTCCAGAGTCTTCCAGAACTCCTGAGGTCCCGAAGGTTTGCGGAGCCGTATAGCGTGATACCGGTAGAGATCCCAGGTATGGTTTCACAGCATCCGAGTACTCACCCGCGTCCGCGGTGAAGGTCAGGTCAACCTCGTCGATATCTTCCACTGTTCCCCACCATTCAACTCTTGTTCTACCTCCAGCAGGTATATCTATTGATTGTGTGGAAAAATCCGGATTATCAAACTGAATCCCGGTTCCCTGGAGTGTTACGTCGGCTGTTAGGTCACCGTTCGTATTGTTGTGAACCACTGCGGCCAATGCCAGGTGATCCCCCGCCACCAGGAACCTGGGGGTCACAGGGCGAATCAACAAATCTTTTGTGGTTACTACTTCCGCTGCTGCTTGACCGACTTCAGTTTCTTTGGTCACTCCCCGGGCTTCCGCCTGCCAGGTTGTCAGGTTGTCCGGCAGAGTGACTGTAACTACCGCTTCTCCATTCTCATCTGTCAGGACATTCGCACTCCAATATCCTGTATCCTCGAATTGGCTGCGAACAAAGTATGTTTCTGCGCCGCCGCCCCCACCTAATCCTCCGGGGATGAATATATTTCGACCGGCATGCATGCCTAGCGGAATTCCCATCTGGACCGCCAGCGGCTGTACCCCGTAAAATGCCTCTCCAATCTCAGGTGAATTTGGATCTACCAACGCAAGGACTGCCTTATCAACAACAGCCAATGTAAATTCACCTTCTAACGGATCGCCATTATGGTCAGAGACCCTGATCGTAAATTGCACCTCTTCCCGCGGACCAAGGCGCTCTGGTTTCCCAATAACTTCCACCTGCATAATTTTTGTGACCGGCCCCACCAGTAAGTTAATATATCCCTGGCGGAAATCAGCCCTGCCGTCACCATCTTTCCCCAGCAGGGTAACAGAAACATAAACATTGGGCGATTCTTCATCACTGAGCGGAATACCAATGGTCTCTCCTGATGAATTTATACTCAAAGTTTGGTAAGAGATAATTTTATGGCGTTCTAACGTGATGAGTGCCTGCGCTCCCCCGGGGAATGGATTGGGAATAAAGATTTCAGCGTCTTCTCCCGGCAGATATGTGTCTTGATCGGCAACCAATTTTATCTTCTGGTTGGAAAGCGTTGGCCAGGCTGTTGTCCCTGGACCTCCAACCCAAAGGGTCACTTCTGTCCTGGCGCCGTCTCCATAAATATCCAGCTGGTAGGTTCCCGGCTCTGGAGGGCTAAAATTGAGTGTTGTTTCGCCATCCCGCCCAGTGCTGAAGTTTTCAGTCGAGATTGCTTCAATCTCCCGCTGGTAAGTAATCTGTCCCAGCTCTCCTACTTCGCTCTGCCAGGTAACTCGATTTAATACAGCCCGAAGGTTCCTGTTCCCATCGAGTTCATTTTCCCAATCAACAACTTTAATATCAAATTGGACTTCCTCCCCCGCTTTTGTTATCCAGGATGAGGGTTTCACGCCGATATAAAAATCACTGGGATGTACAAGCATTTCAGCCTGGCTGGTGATCTGAAAACCGGTTTCATCCTGGACTGTTACCATTAATGTATAAGTCGCCGGGAGAGTGATTTCCCAATCATAAGCACTAACATCGGTGAGCGGTTGTTCAATCTTCCAGGCTCCACTGGCATCTGTCTCGGCTTCACCCGAATCCACTAACGCTCCCCACCTGGTTCCATAATCAAAGCCTGGATAGGCAAACCAATTGTTGTCCAAAACCCCAACCTGGTATCCAGGTAAGGAGAAGTGTGACCGGGCAGCCCTCAGTGTCCAGGAGAGAGGTAAGTCTCCAGCTGGGGCATCAAAATAGTACCGGGCATCGACCATGCCTTGCCAATCATCATCCAGCAAGGTTTCTTCTTTTCCAAGCGAAACCTGCAGGTCTATCTCTGGTTTGCGGTATTCAGCAACCTGGAAAAACACCATGCCGTCTTCGGTTTCCAGCTGGTAATATCCCGGTTGGGCAAATGAAGAAAGCTGATACTCTCCGTGAGCAGTTCCAAAATCAGACAGGGACAGAGTTACGTCCTGGTCTTCTCCCAGCGGTAGATCAATTGTCAGGGTGATTTCATCCTCAACCGGGAGATAATAGTCTCCGTCTACAATAATCCGGTGTACTAAACGATAGAATACTGTTTGCCCGGGGCGATAAATCGGCCGGTCGGTATATATGTATGTCTGGGGTTGAGGAGGGCTATAATTGGCGCGCAAATTGAAATTGTACGGTTCTGTTCCATAGGCCCAGTTAGAGGCAGTAATTCCGAAATCCTCTTCACCCGGTGTTCCAGCTACAGCATAATAAACCCTGTTATAAAGATCAACGGGGCTGTCGAATTCAACTTCAAAAATTCCCTGTTGATTTGTTTCCCCTTTATACATAACCTCTCCACCTGTGTTATATATAGAGATCTCCGCGCTCTGGACCGGAGTCCTGGTCTCCAGATCAACTGCCCAAACCAGAAGATTTTGGGGGCTGGACTTCATGGTCAAATGGAGGTTGCTGACAGCCAGCAGGTACGGTGAAGGATTGTACGGAAGTTCCTGAGAAATAATCTGATAGCGATACAGCCCCGGAGGTAAAGGTGTCCCGGTCTGGTTTAGGGGGAGATTGATTGTATAGTTATCATCTCCGTGAACATTTGCGATATAGTTCCAATGCTTTACATCAGCGGGAAAATACTCATCCAGGGCTGAATAACGGTTCGGTCCGAAAAAGATAGCATACGCCTCTAAGGGAATTGTGCCGATATTTACTGAAACCTGGTAAAGATTTGTTCCATCTGCCGGGATCGCGTTCTCCGTTCCGGTTAAGAAAAGAATGTTGGATCCCTGGGTGATAACCAGATTCGACGGCAAGGGCTCAGTGGTGAAAAACAAAGACAACGAACCTTTCAAAGAGCTGCCCCAGACATCAGACAGGGATTGTTTAATGACCAGGTTGTAATTTGTCAGCGGTTTAAAATCACCATAGATATGAAGAACGTTTCCGCTGCCGGCAACTGAAGGCCGGAGGTTCCCAACTTCCGGTGTAAAGCTAATATATTCCTCAATGCCCTCCAGTTCAACCGGGCTGTTGAAATACAGTGTCGCTCCCTCATAAATAGAAAATGTTTGGTTTTGCCCCGCGGGAGTTCCAAAGAATGAAAACTCTCCCACGGTTTCAAATTGCCAGGTTGTATCCAGCTGCAGCGGAGTATTCCCGGCTGCTTTGGTTTCACCAGGGAGGATAGCCGCATATGTTGTGGCCCGATCCAGAAGTTGGTCGGGGGTAAATACAACTTCTGTTAAATCATCAGCCCATGCCAGATCTCCTGTTACCTCTTCTCCGGTACTGCTGACCAGCTTCAATGTTGCTGCGACACTTTTTGTATCCATTGCCTGGTTAAAAGTTAATTTCAGGGGCGTATCAAGAGGGATGTTCTTTGCTCCTTCATACGGGCTCCAATCCAGCAGCTGAGGATATGCTGTAGAGAAAGTCCAGGATCTGGGTGTTTCCGGATCCAACACCGCGCCGGCTGTGCTTGTCAACAAAGAGGACAATTCCACCTTATAGGTTACTCCACCTGCCAACGCCATTTCCGGCAAGAACAGGTAAGTACTGGTGTTTATCCATTCCCCTTTCCCTGCAGCGGCAGGGCTGATTGTAAAGGCGGGATCACCTGATAAAGATTCTCCGAGGGAAACAACTGGCTGATTAAAAGTAACCACCACTGCAGAAGCAGGGTCAATCTCTATCGTTCCCGGAGATGGCAAAAAATGTGTCGCTTTAAGATTATCCGGGGTAAAGAAATTAACTTGAACCGGTTCTGTAAAAGTCAAACCATTGGCGGCTTTAGCAGTTGTATCCACCCGGAGCATGAATATCGTATTGGGGGGGAGGGGTTGATCGGGAGTGTAAATCAGCGTAGCCGGATCACTCCAGGAAAATGACCCTGCCAGCTCAGGATCTCCAGATAAGGCCTCCTCCACTGATGCTTTATCCATATTTTGATTGAAGTAGAGGGTTATAGGTCCACCGACTTTAATTGTGCTACCCTGGGGTGGATCTGTTTCCACAATCGTTGGGGGTAGAGGCTGCGGCGTAAAAGTCGGCGCAGGAGTTGCTGTTGCGGTAGTTTCTGCACCAAAAAACCGTTCCTGTAACCCGGCAGGGAGATTACAGGCCATGCTGATCGCTGTTAACAAGAAAATAGCGGTTGTCAGCAGGGGGATTATCTTGTTTTTCTGGGGAGACATCGGTCAGCTTCCTTTCTCAAATAACAACATGAAATGGCCTGGACCTTGAGGATAAGAAGATTATACCCGCTTCCCTTTGAAACGGATATTTTCAGCCAGGTTAGCCAAGTTATGGAGAAGGGGGTATTCGTTTGTTTAAATAGCAAATACCCGGTCGAAGAATTCTTCGACCGGGTATTTGACTGTTGAAAATCTGAAGGATATTGATCCAAAAAAAGAGCCCTTGTCAGCTCCCGGATCAGGGCTTGTTAAAGATAATCATCCAGCTTCAGGAACTTTGCGATCAAGCATCTGCATTTGGGAAGCAATCACTTTGGTAAAGTACCGAGTATTGCCTTCCTCTTCATAGGAATCGGTTTGCAGCCTTCCTTCTAAAAAGATCAGGCTTCCCTTTTTGAGATATTCTCCACATATCTCCGCCAGTCTTTCCCAGGCTTCAATATTGAACCAGTCTGTTACCTCCTGGTATTCCCCCTCTTTATCTTTCCAGCGGCGGTTTACCGCCATGCTGAAAACACATACTTTTTTCCCGCTTGGTATGTTTTTGAGTTCAGGATCGCGTCCCAAGTTTCCGATCAATTGAACTCGATTCAGGCCCACCATAATTCCCTCCTTATAAGATATAATTGATAGGCGTTATTCTATTTAGTGTAGCGTTAACGCCTGCAGTTTGTCAAGCATGTGTTGCTATATCGTTTTATTGTTGTAATTATTGCGATTGTCCAAGACCACTTTTTGGCCGAAAAAAGGAACAACAACCCTCTTATGTACATAGCAATTGAAGGCGCGATTGGTGTCGGCAAAACAACTCTCTCCCGTTTATTAGCTTCCCGTTTTCAGGCAGATCTGCTGCTGGAAGTATTTGAAGAAAATCCCTTCCTGGCAGATTTTTACTCAGACAGGGACGCATTTGCTTTTCAAACCCAGATCTTCTTTTTGTTAAGCCGGTATCACCAACAACAGGAAGTGCCGCTTGCCTTGACCTCTGGCAACAACCTGATCGCGGACTATACATTCGAGAAGGATTTTTTGTTTGCCCGCTTAAATCTGTCTGGCGATGAGTTAGAAACCTATGCCAGTGTACACAATGCCCTGGCTGAAAAGCTTCCCCTTCCAGATCTGATTGTTTACCTGCAGGCAGAAACGGATGTCCTCATGCAGCGAATCGCTCACCGGGACCGTCCGTACGAAAGGAATATGGATCAGAGTTACATTGAGAACCTCAACATTGCCTATAGCGGGTTTTACAACGAGGGACATACCGGGGCTCCGGTTTTGCGAATTAACACCAATCAATTGAACTATGTTGCCAAAGAACAGGACCTGGATTGGGTTGAAAAACGGATTCGCCAAACATTAAAACTGCACCCATATCAAACTCAATTTTTTAATAAGGCCTAAGCGGAAAAAGGGACACAAATTAAATGCGCTTTACGCCGGAAATCCTCCGTAAACACGCTCAACTCCTGGTTGATAAAGAAACCAAAAAAGATCGGGGCATCCTCTCTGTATATCTGCACGGGTCTCTTTTATATGGCTCACCGCTTCTTGGAGGTGCAGGGGATATTGACCTGGTATTTATCCATTCTTCTCCCCCTGATAATAGCCATGAGATCAAACGGATTACACCCGATATCCATTTTGATATAGAACACCATGATCAACTATTGTATCGGAGACCAAGAGACTTACGGGTGGATCCCTGGCTTGGTCCTGCCATCCGAGATGCCCAGCCTCTTTATGACCCCAGTCATTTCTTCGACTATACGCAGGCCGGCGTGCGCAGCAACTATTTTTACCAGGAGAATATCCAGGCTAGAACCAGACCATTGATCGAGAGCGCCCGCCAGTTCTGGCTGGACCGCCAGATTTCCCCGCCCCAGGCTGCCATCACAGAACTCCCCGCCTTCATGGATGCTCTTTACAAAACCCTGAATGCAGTCGCTCTTTTAACAGGCCCCCCCTTGCCAACCCGCAGGCTTGGAATTAAGTTTCCCGAAATAGCCGCAGACGCTGGAGCCCCTGGATTGGCTGTTGCTCTAATTCATTTGTTGGGAGGAGTATCTGTTACCGGAGAAATTCTCCAGGACTGGATTATTCACTGGGAGGTGGCCCTGACGGCTCTCGAGGAAACGACCTCTCCTGCACCTCTTCTTGCTCAAAGGAAGACTTATTATCATGCGGCCCTTGAGGCAATCCTTCAGAGCGAAAAACCAACTGATGCTTTATGGCCGCTTCTTGCCACCTGGACTGAAGCCATTTCAGCGATGCCTGATCAACTCCAAATGCAGACTGCCTGGAAAAAAGCTGTCACCGCGCTTGGTTTCGCAGGAAAAGATTACCAGGTCCGCTTAGCAGCCTTCGACGGTTTTCTTGATATGTGTGAAACCCTTGTTTTAGGAGAATAAGCCGCCAGCAGAACGAGGACTCTCTAGATTCTCAAGCAGCTGTTTTCGGAAGCACAACCCGGAAGGTGGCTCCCTCGCCAAGACCTTCACT
Source organism: uncultured Anaerolineales bacterium (assembly GCA_965372765.1). GTDB lineage: Bacteria > Chloroflexota > Anaerolineae > Anaerolineales > UBA11858 > B10-G9. The sequence continues at coordinate 369 of CBDVDO010000072.1, read as the reverse complement.
CTCTGCCCAGATTCTTCCCCCGTGCAGATTGACTAGTTCCCTCGCAATTGACAATCCCAGGCCTAATCCCCCATAACGCCGAGTCATATGGTCGTCCACCTGGTAAAAGACCTCAAAGATTTTTTCCATATTTTCCGGAGAAATTCCCCTCCCGGTATCAGCTATCGAGACCATGACTTCATCATCCCGGTCGTCAATCGTTAATCGGATTTCCCCCTCAATTGGTGTAAACTGGATAGCGTTGAGCAGTAGATTCACAAAAACCACACTCATTTTCGGCAGGTCAATGCACAGTGCTATAGGCTCTTCCGGTATCTGATAATCCACTGTATGATCTTCCTTGTTTACCGTCATCCGGACTTCTTCTTG
>CBDVDO010000071.1:0-7318 GCA_965372765.1 uncultured Anaerolineales bacterium | reverse complement strand
TTATACATGATAATGATTGAGTCCTGAGGTGCTGTTTCCTTTGATTTAATGAATATCTGATACATATAATATACGAATCTTTCACGATGTCGTTGCATTCCCTTGCGGTTATCAGGAGACGGTTTATAATGAACCTGTGTCATGAATTATTGAACTAGAGGAGAAACAATGTATCTTGAACAACAACAGGAATTAATCAATTTACTGGACGGCTCTGTAGAACTTAAGGACGGCCTGGTCAGGATCCTCAACGAGGATAAACTTCGGGGAAACATTGAACAACTTGTTAAGGCAGCAGTTTTGGATGAAAAGGAAGATCGGCGTTATATTGCCCGCTTCCTGGTCAGAAAAATCGCTGCAGCTGCGGGTGTTTACCCCCATTCCATCCATGATCTATATCTAGCCCGCGGACGGGGTGAAGTGCCGAACAGCTTCACTGTGCCGGCAATCAACCTGCGTGGACTCACTTTTTACGCAGCCAGGATAATTTTCCAGATCGCCAATAAAGTCGACGCGGGCGCTTTTATCTTTGAGATCGCTCGCTCTGAGACCGGTTATACCGACCAGCGGCCATCTGAATACACGGCAAATATCCTGGGTGCTGCTATTTCCGCCGGTTATAAAGGCCCGGTATTTATTCAGGGTGACCATTACCAGATCTCCGCCTCGCGTTATCAAGAAAATCCCGATCCGGAAATCCAGGCGCTGAAAGATCTTACCCTGGAAGCGGTGAATGCCGGTTTTTTCAACATTGATGTGGATGCTTCAACCCTGGTTGATCTGAGCAAAGAAACTGTCGTAGAACAGCAGGTATTGAATTCAGAACTAACAGCTATGTTCACCAAATACATCCGGGGGTTGGAACCGGAAGGTATCACCATCTCAATCGGTGGAGAAATTGGTGAGGTTGGTGAAGAGAACTCCACCGAGGAAGAACTGCGGGCTTTCCTCGACAATTATCTTGCCAATCTGAAGAAAATTGCTTCCGATGAAGTGGGTTTAAGCAAAATCAGCGTTTTGACTGGAACCTCCCATGGTGGAGTGGTTCTCCCCGACGGCAGCATCAAAGAGGTCGCTGTGGATTTTGATCTTCTCCAGTTCCTGGGGAAAGTCGCCAGGGAAAGCTACAGCCTGGGCGGCGCTGTCCAGCACGGCGCATCCACATTGCCGGAAACTGCCTTTAGCAAATTTGCTGAATATGAAACTCTTGAAGTTCACCTGGCAACTAATTTCCAGAATATCCTCTATGATGAGCTGCCGGAGGATCTTAAGAATGAAATCTATGCCTACCTAGATCAAAACCACGCTCATGAACGTAAATCCGGACAAACTGACGAGCAGTTTTACTACAAGACCCGGAAACGGGCTTTGGGTGAATTCAAGAAAAAGATTTGGGGAATTTCTGCGGACCAGTTGGCAAAGATCACTGCTGCCTGGGAAATTCAATTCCAGGATCTTTTTGACAGGCTCGGCGTGGCTGATACCCGTCAATATGTTGAACAGCATACCAGCAAGGTGGTCATTGAGCCCAACCTGGAGGATTACCTGCTGAGCGGAGTAAAACAGGAAGACACCTCAGATCTCGCAGATTAACATGCCAGCTTCCGATCAAGGTGTAAAAAAAGACCGTTATATGCTGATTCCCCGTACGCTGATTTTTATCACTCGCGGGGAATCAGTTTTGTTATTAAAGGGAGCCCCCCATAAACATATCTGGCCCAATCGTTATAACGGTGTCGGCGGGCATATTGAACGGGGTGAAGACATAATCACTGCCGCCAGGCGGGAAATATTAGAAGAAACAGGGTTAAAGCCGGAAGAACTCTGGCTGTGCGGAACAGTCACAGTGGATACGGGGGAAAGTATTGGGATTGGTCTCTATGTTTTGAAAGGGTTCTGCTCTGAGGGGACCCCATTAGCTTCCGAGGAAGGTGAATTGGAATGGGTGCCTTTCAACGAGATTCAATCCAAAGATCTGGTTGATGATTTACCCGTCCTGCTTCCCAGGGTGATCAACTATTCCCCGGGAGAAGCTCCATTTTCAGCCCATTATCATTACGACCAAGAGAAAAATTTAGTAGTGGATTTTGGTTCTTAAAAGAATGCGTGATTCTTTGGAATAAGGAAACGTTTTGAGATTATTTAAAAAATTTTATTCCTACCAAAACCCTCATCCATAGGATGCTTAATCCTTAAGTTGCTCTAAATTTATAGTTCTCCACGATAACCATCCCTTTTCAGGATGCGTAATCCTTAAGTTGCTCTAAATCTATTGTTATCCACGATAATATAAATACTTTCTAACCCCCAGAGGATTACGCATCCTTTACTACACCCTTCACCGTATAAAAGATCAATTCTGTACTGCCGTAAGTCCGGCGGTCGAATAGTTTTAGATTTTCGAGGGTTTGCTCTTCGTATTCTACTTTGTCGATCTGAACGATTATCCAGCTGTCATCCAACAGCCAATCGGGGTTTTGGTCAATGATTTGCAAAGTTTTTGACCAGATATTCTTAAACTGCGGGGGGGCAATATACACAAAATCAAATTTGCGGTCAGCTGTACCATCCAGGGCTGACAAAGCATTTTTTTGCCAGACTTCTGCCTGATCTGCCAACCTTGTATGGTCCAGATTGGAGTTAATCGTTTTTATGGCACCTTTTTGATTGTCAATAAATCTGGCAAAAGATGCCCCTCTGCTGAGTGCTTCAATTCCCACACTCCCTGTGCCGGCAAATAAATCCAACCAGGTAGACCCTAATATGTAAGGTGAAACAATATTAAATATGGCTGCTTTGACCTTGGACATGATCGGCCTGGTCCCCTCGCCAGGTACAGACAGCAGGTTAAAACCCTTAACTTTCCCCCCGATGACTGATAAATTGCCCATCTCTGGTTAATCCTTTTTGGAATCCTCAGCGGGAATAAGTTCGTTTATGGCTTTTTCGAGCAGTTCGGTTTCTGTGGTCTGATCGGCAAGATACTGATCAATAAAACTGGACCGCCGCAGGCGAAGCGCCATGGGAGCTACAACGCGAATATCTTCCATATTGACCTGGTCCCTGGCATCTGCCGCAGCATGGGCTCTGGCAGCTTCAAACAATGTGATCTCTGCCCGGAGAGAGTCCAGCTCCAGGTTTTCAATTAATTCCAAACCAGTTTGGGCAATCTTATCCGGGAGTTCAACGCCCTTCATTTTTTCCCGGCTGGCCTGGATTTCCTCCCTGAACACCCGAGTAGAAGGCGCATATTGGGCAACATATGCCCGGCTGTTTTCCCTATAAGCCCGGGTCCGCTGATAGGCTTCCAGACGGTCTTCTTTTATCTCCAGTCCTTTTACTACCACCCTCAAACCAAAACGATCCATGATCTGGGGGCGCAAATGCCCCTCCTCAGGATTCATTGACCCAATCAGGGAAAAATAGGATCGATAGGTAGCTGACATCGCACCCCGCCGGACAGTATATTGCCCTTGAGCTGAGGCATCCAGGATGGCATCCACGATCTGGTCTGCGAGCAAGTTTACTTCATCTACATAAAGTAAGTTACGGTCCGCCCGGGACAATATGCCCCGTTTCAGCCGCAGCCGGGAATGAGCTTTCTCCCTGGGATCCAATCCACCGACCACATCTTCCAGGGTGGCATTAAGCGGCAATTCCACAAGGTTGACTTTCTCTAACTTGGTTAAAGGATCGCCCTGACCAAATTTTTTGGCACAATCGGGGCAGACTGAATCCATCCCGCCTGCTTCCACATCTTCCTCCATACAGCCGTAATAACACAAGCTTCGTTTTATGTCAGGCAATAAATCCACCAGGCCCCGCACAGCGGTCGTTTTGCCGGTTCCCCGCGGACCAATCAGCAGCACTCCCCCCAGATTGGGATTCAACAGAGAGAGCAGCAAAGCCAGCTTCATTTGCGATTGGCCTACCAACGCTAAAAACGGGAAGGGTATATTTTCCGCCAAACCAGCATCTTCCAGGTCATAATCAAGCAGGGCTCGCACACCAGATGCACGATCAAGCAATTCCTGAAGCGATCCTACTTTTGTAATGAGCTCAGGTTCTTCCTGGTTGGAAATAATCTCTTTTTCATCCATAGGCTTTCCTTAATCTCTGATTTCTACCCTCATTATACTCAAATTACAGGTTTTTCTAAAAAATAGACCTCCGAGGTCGTGGGGACCTCGGAGGTCTATTATATCCACTCAGGCACTTTCCTTTAGAGGCTAAACTGCTCTAAAACAGACAGTTGAGAACGTCCGTCCAGGTTAAATCTAATTTAAACCCCCCGAGGTCGTAGAGACCTCCGAGGTCGGTGAAACCTCGGAGGTCTGATGAGGTCTGCTGTATCCGCTCAATCCACGTCGTTATAGGTCCAGACCCGATTGATAAAGAAGTTCCAGAACATCACTACCACAACTGCAACTCCAAGAGCAAATGTATAGCCCAGCCAGTCCGCGGTCACAAACCCAATCGGCAGGAATGGAACCTGTAAAAATAACCTTCTAAACGGGTCTTCCAACCCAGCGAAGATCGGTGTTCTGATTCCCAAACCGACAATATTTACCGCAAAAAAAGTGAACAGCTGATGAGTTATTGGTTTAGACCGGGAATCAGGATAGGTCCAGAATCGATTCCAGATAAAATTGCTGATAATTGCTGCTGTAAAGGAAAATACCTGTGACAAAACAGGCGAGATCCCGAGCAGGCTCATCAGTAAATGGAAGGTGCTGAAATCGACCAGGGCACCAAACGCGCCCACAGCACTGAATTTCAGGAATCTTTCCCGCTCCTGGGGATTATTCAATATACTTTTAAGTTTCATGGGAGATTAGATATTTTCCTGGAAGTAAGGAAGGGTTTTCTTTAAACCTTCTTCAAGGTCGATTGTTGGTTTCCAATTTAGAATTTTTAACGCACGGCTGATGTCAGGACGCCGGCGCTGGGGATCACCCTCTCCCCGTTTGTCAGTCAGGAAAGTCAATCCACTATTGTTTTCGAATAAACTATTGATGCTTTCTGCCAGCTCGAGAATTGTCTTTTCATCCGTATTGCCGAGATTTACAGGCAGGTGTTCATCAGAGAGCAGTAAACGGTAAATCCCTTCAATTAAGTCATCTACGTAACAAAAACTCCGTGTTTGAGATCCATCGCCATAAATGGTAAGCGGCTGCCCGTTCAGTGCCTGATTTATGAAATTAGGAACAGCGCGACCGTCATCCAGTCGCATCCGGGGACCGTAGGTATTAAATATGCGCACAATCCGGGTATCAATCCCATGATAATTATGGTAGGCCAATGTTAATGCTTCTGCAAAACGTTTTGCCTCATCATAAACCGAACGCTCCCCGATTGGATTCACATGACCCCAATATGTTTCGGGTTGGGGATGGATTTGCGGATCGCCGTAAATTTCACTAGTGGATGCCAGAAAAAATCTGGCGCCGTAGGCTCGGGCTACACCGAGAGAATTTAATGTCCCCAGCGCACCTGCTTTCATGGTTTGAATGGGCAGATTTACATATCCATAAGGAGAGTTCGGATTGGGAGAAGCTGGCGAAGCAAAATGCATTATCGCATCTACGCCGCCATCCGGGACCTCAATAAAATTTGAAACATCATGTTCAATGAATGTAAAGCGTTCCTGGTTCCCCAGATGAGCCAGGTTTTCAGGTCTTCCGGTGATGAAGTTATCCATCCCGATGACTTCGTGACCTTCCTTCAATAATCGATCACATAAATGTGATCCCAAAAATCCTGCTGCACCTGTGACAATTATTTTCATATTCTCTCCTTTATTACCAATCCAATCCCTGCACCCGCCCGTCTCCCGTCACCTGCCAGGAATCACCGGTTCCCGGGTTGAGAATCCAGATATTTCCCTCATAGATCACAGCTAATGGATAACCAGTTCCAATTTCAAATTCCTCTGGTGACCAGGCTCCCCATCCTTGCGAAGGCTGCAGTCCTGGCTTATCTATAGCGGGGAAAACCAGATGCTGATTGGATCCATCTCGATCCATCAATGCCACCCGGTAGTTGCTGGTCGCGCTCCTTTCCGGGAACACCGCCTGCAAATAAGCCACCTGGTATGAGGCTTCTCCGGAGGGTTTTGCCCGAACCGGGGAAGGCAGAGGATAGGCAAACATACCGACATCATGAACGATCCATCTTGCACCCCCACCAGTTAAAGGAATCGCCACCAGATCAAAAACCGGGGATTCCTCAGTGGACGGGTTGCCTTCCTGGGCAACATGGTCCACCGAATAAATCACATTGCCAAGTGGTCCTACACCGATACCGGGCATCCAAGCCCAATCGCCCTGGGTTTTATAGGTAGTGAGTTCCAATAATATTATTTTTTCTTGTTCTTGATCTTCATCTTCCGCGGTGGTTATGATCCCGACCTGGGATGGACTCGCAAAGGCCAGGAAATCACCCTCAGGGGAGTATTTAAAATCTGTTCCCCACCAGCCGTATATCCCACCACCGTAATTGGTATCCTGCAGGATTTCAACTGTTGATGTCCAGCCGCTTTCGCTGAATCGCTTTACAATTAAATCGTTATTCGCCTGCCAGCCGGGAGCGGAAATCCTGGGTTCCACCGACGAATAAGCAAATACCTGTTCTGTTCCCGGTACCCAATCTGCAAAATAGATCACATTTTCTGTATCCAGCTCCACAAGTGTATTACCATAAGAGCCAATTTCGACTGCCCAGAGAGAGTTAATGATTTCTTCGTCCTCTTCGGTTCGGGAAAACAAGAGCCAATTCCCATCCCTGGAGAGACGGAAAATCCTGCCGTCCAGGTCTCCGGAGGGGACTATCAGGGATCGATTCGAAGTTGACTGATCCATCATCCAGGCATTTCCATTGGATATATATACCAGAGGGCTGGGAAGGGCAATCGGGGCAATCGAGGATTGAACTCCAACCAGGATTATTTCATCCACCGCTTCATCTATTCCCAGGCTGTTAATTTCCCCGAAGGAAACTTCCTGTCCGTCTTCAAAGACCCGCACATAAGCGACTTCTTTGAGTCCATTCTTGCCTGCTTGCAGCAACTTTTCCTGCCCTGAAGGCAGGTTTTCCGTGGGTTGGCGGATTACCTGAAAAGGGATAACTACCTGCTCGGTTTCGATGATTTCTTCTACCCGGATCACCCGGATATCAGCATCATCAGTAAGTAAAACAACTCCTGCAGGCTCCACGCGGTCTTTCCCAGTCAACGTGATTCCAGCCGATTCCAGAGCAGCACTCACTGTGCTTCCTGCTGGAACTGAGGCAGTCAGGAATTGTCCATCCACTTCTACCT
>CBDVDO010000070.1:0-7378 GCA_965372765.1 uncultured Anaerolineales bacterium | reverse complement strand
TAGGTGAAAGAAAGCACATATGACGAAGAATGGTTAGGCGTTATAATTAAAAAAAAGAATCTACCCCAATGGCGGGTGTCTTATACATATCCAGGGCCACCCTTTGTTTGCCAGATATTGATCAAATGACAGGCCGCCTGACGGGGATTAACAAAGAGCGTGTTAGAATAATCGTAACTTGATTGACTAAGGATCAAGTTGATTAGTGAGGAGTATCACCTGGTGACTGAGTATTCGATTCTAATTGCAGACGACGATTCTAGTACTTTGCAGCTGCTGACTGATTTGTTAAAAAATAACGGTTTCCAGGTTACAGCCACCTCATCAGGGACCGAAGCCCTCAGAATCTACGAACAAGAGACCCCCGATATTGTGCTGGCAGACCTGGCTATGCCCGAGATGAACGGCTTGCAGCTTCTCGGGGAATTAAAAAAGTATGATCCCCTGGTGAAAGTAGTGATTATTACTGCCTATAGTGACAAGGACACAGTTGCTCAGGCTTTCAGATTGGGAGCCCTGGAGTTTTTGGAAAAACCCCTTGATCCGCAATTATTAGTCTCAAAATTACTCGATCTGCTGGCGAGGGAGGATCGAGCCCTGGAAGGGGATTTACAGACGATGAGCCTGGCCAGTATTATTCAGATAAATTGTGAAGAACGAAATCAGGCTCAACTTACACTTAACTATCGGGGAAAAGTGGGAGACATTTATTTTAATGAGGGGGAAGTGATCCACGCTGAAGCTGGAGACTTCTCCGGGGATGAAGCAATTTATTCATTACTAAGCTGGGAAGACGGATCGTTCCGGTTGAAGATGGGTGCAGAACCGGAAAATCGGACAATTCACAAAGGCTGGTCCAGCTTGCTGTTGGAAGGAATGAGACGTATTGACGAATCCACTGCTGGGTGGAGCCTGGAATGGGATGAGGAAGAGGACGAGGGTCAACAGGCCGAGGAAGTTGGCAATCAAATTCAGGAAAGGATAGTCAAAGCCTTGAGCGGTATCCGTGATGTTCAGAGCGCCCTGATCTGCTCCTTGGACGGCACAGTAATTGCCCGAGATAAAAGCGAAGATGCTGCAGCAGAGGCAGCCTTGGGAGAATTTATCCAAACCGAAGCTGAGCTCATCAGTGGATTCCTGGAAGCCGGGTTGATGGAACGAGTTGTCTTATCTGGATCCGAAAAGCGGATTTTTGTACAATCCCGGGGTGATAACCTGATCATATTAACCCTGGCGAAAAGATCATCCGCGGAGACTGTCTGGCAGTCGGTTCAAACCATCTATAAGAGGTACCGATTAGCCTGATCAAGGAAGGTGCTAATGATAATACCTAAACATGATGCTGTTTACCAAAACCTGAACACATCTTTTACCAACTTTAGTGAACTGCTGGTGGACCTGAAGGAAAATAATTTCACGGGCTGTGTCCAAGTCAGCTTTTGGGAATATGAAGGGATTTTACTTCTCGACACAGGAGATATTATCAATGCTCAGGAAGAAATCAACGAGAATCTGATATCAGGCCAGGATGCTGTGAAGAGAGTTATCACTAAAGCCAAAGATGATGACGGCGCGATCAGTGTCTACGCATTAAAAGGTGAAATGGTGACCATGCTGGCAAGTGTGGTAAATAGTGTGATTATTTACGAAAATCTAAGCACTGATTTTACCAGTTTGGAAGCTTTAATCTCCAAACTTCAGACCGAAGACCACACCGGGTATATTGAAGTTATTCTTCAAGAAAGGCAACAAACGGGGCATATATTCCTTCTAGCTGGAAGGGTGATTGAAACCTTGCTATCCACCCGGGGTGAAGAAATCTCTGGACCCAATGTTTTACCCCGAGTGATTGATTTAGTATCCACCATGGGTGCGACCTTCAACGTTTACAAAGCAGCGATTGAAGAAGCGCTCTCTGAAAGTGAAATGATTAGAGTCAGCATTGATCTCCCTCAACTTCTGGAAATTTGGGGAGCCGTAATCGGCGCTGTGGAAGCGGTTTCTGATGACCTCTTAACAGACGGGGTTTTTCTGAATACATTTAAGGACACATTAGTTTCCCTGGCTGATGAGTATCCTTTTCTGGACCCCTTTGCCGCTAAATTTTCATACCTGGATGGGGCGGTAAGCTTCAGTGGAGAGGCTGAAAAGAAATTCAGCCAGGGTATCGGGGATGGATTAAATGGAACTGTGGAAGTTCTTGCTGAGCAGGCAGCTCTGGAAGGAAAAGATTTATTTGCTCCCCTCAGGAAAGCTTTGGAGAGTGTGAAAACAGAGCACAAAGATCAATTTGACCAGCATAATTTCAGGGTGATATTAAGGGATTTGATTAAGTAAAACGGTGTACATATGAATCAGGGTTTAAAAGAGATTAATAAACTAGAGGGAGTATGGGGCAGTTTTATCTGCAACAACCAAGCTAAGATTCTTGCCAGCGCCCTGCCGCCAAGCTTAAATAAATCGAATGTGGAAAATATTGCCCGGCATGTGGTAGAGGTGATATCAACTGGAAGCGAAACTATCCAGGAACTGCAGGAAGTCGTGATCTATTACCGGCAGCGGAGATTGTTCATTCTTGATCTCCAGCAGGCTCTCCTGGTAGTAATTGGCGATCCAGGTGTTGACATTTCCCTGTTGCGAATGACTGTTAATATACTTACCACCTCCTGGGAATCTGATGCTAATGTTCAGAAACAGCTGATAATGAATTATGAGGAACGTTTATAACCCCTGTTTAGAAAATAGACTTGATCTATTGTTGTCGTCAATACTTTTATTAGAGGAGAAGCAATATGGTTGAAGTATTAAAGGGTAACCTTGCCCAACTTTCCCTTTTGGATATTATTAAAATGTTTAATGCCGGAAATCGAACAGGGCGCCTGGATATCCATCAGGGGTCCAAAACTGGAGAGATCTACCTTCAATATGGCAGCCTGGTTCATGCGGTAACAGGAACTCAACTTGGAGAGGCTGGATTATATACCCTGTTGGGGTGGTTGGAAGGCGACTTCAGCTTTACACCGGATATTGAAGCCCCAGAACAATCGATCAACCTGTCCACTGAACAAATACTGCTGGAAGCATCCCGGCAGGCAGAGCAATGGGAGGATATTAAAGAAATTGTTTCATCAACAGAAGCTGTTTTTAACATTTCTCCCTCTGGTTCTGCCAATACTGTCAGCCTGAAACCGATTGAATGGCAGGTGCTTGCTCAAGTGAATGGGCAGCAGTCGATTATTAATATTGCTGAGACCCTGGGATTACATGAATTTGAGGTAGCTAAAATTGTATTCAGCCTGACAACTGCGGGATTGCTTCATGAAGCAGAATATGTTTACGCGATGAACCAGGAGGGAGTGGATGAGGCATTTTTTACCCAGTTATCAGAATTATTCACGGATGTGATGGGTCCTTTAGGTCCGATGATTATTGAAGATGAAATTAGATTAATGGGAGAAGAAAAAAAGACCTTCCCGCAGAATAAAGCTGCGGAATTGGTGGAACGGATCAGCCTGGAAATTAGCGATAGTGCTAAAAGGGCAAATTTTCAGAAACAAATGGTTGCTGTATTAAAAGGGTAGAAACCATCAGGTGGACGAGGGATTAGGAGGCTGGCGGAATTGAATGACAGGATCATTCTAGCCCCCAAAGCGGCATTTGCATTTCTCAGTCACTGAAGAATTACTCAAGATGATGTTTGCCCCGGAACCAACAAATAAAGAAATCGCGAGCAATAATAATTTATTTTTTTTATCACTGATTGAGTTAAACTAATGGTAGAGGAACGTCATTATGACAAAAGGACTGCATATTCCAGAAGAACTCCTGGATAAGATTGAATATATTCTAGGTCATTTGGCTGAAAAAGCCCGCACAGATTGTATCCTGCTAGCAGATATTAGCGGCCAGTTAATCTCAGTTCAGGGCATAATGGAAGAAGGGGCTCCAGCAATTGTTGCCGCCCTGGCAGCCGGCGATGTAGCAGCTATGGCAGAACTCTCTAACCGCATCGGGGAAAGTGATCCCCACGGATCGTTTTTCCATGAAGGTGAAACCAAAAGCATTTATTTACATAATATAGCAGGAAGTTTTATTCTGATTGTAATTTTCAGGACAGAAACTCCCCTTGGCTTGGTGCGGTTGTTTGCAAAACGGGCTGTGGAACAGCTGGTTCCGCTCACAAAGGAATTTGAACAGGTGATGGGACCTCCCAAAACCTATAATCCCGATGAATTCAGCAAAGGTATAACCCAGGAACTCGAGGATACGTTCCCGGCAAATTAACAGGAATTAACCAGAGTATGTTTATTAACTGGAAACTCAGGGAGATCAATTTAAAGATTGTCTACTATGGTCCCTCTTTAAGCGGTAAAACAACCTCGCTTGAGTACATCCATTCCCGGACTAACCCTGAACGGCGGGGAGAATTGATCTCCTTAAAAACCCGGGAAGATCGCACATTGTATTTTGATTATATGCAGTTTGAAATGGGCGCCATCAGCGGTTTAAAACCACGGTTTAATATCTATACTGTTCCAGGCCAGGTGTATTACCGGGGTACCCGCAAGTTAGTTTTAAAAGGGGTGGATGGTCTGGTATTTGTGGCAGATTCACAAATCAAAAGATTACACGAAAACGTTGAAGCAATAAAAGATCTTTATGACGATCTGGTTGAACTGGGGTTTGTACCTGGTGAACTGCCGATTGTCTTACAATGCAACAAAAGGGATCTGCCAGAGATTATGCCCGTCCAGTCTATTAAGGAACAGCTAGGTCTTAATGGCATCCCAACCTTTGAGAGTATAGCGCTGGAGGGGATTGGTGTCCTGGATGGTTTAAAAAGCATCGTTAACAGTGTTGTGATCAAGGCCAGGGGAAGTATCAACCAAAATCTTTGATAGGAGTACAAACGTGATCGAAAAAAATCACCAAGGGGGAAATAATACGCCACTTACGTTTGTTGAAATCCTCAATGAGATGAATCAAGAGGGGGGTTTTTCCAGATCTGTACTTGCGACTTCTGATGGTTTGCCAATTGCCTCTGCTCCAGTTAACCCCGACAGTGAATTGGCTTCTGCCATGGTTGCCATGCTGCAGCAGGCAGCCTCTGAAACCAGGAACCAATTTCAATTGCCACAAATAGATGAGTTTACCATCCGCGCAGTGAATAAACTTCACCTGATCTGCAGGATGATTAAAATAGATAGTGACATGATGATTCTTGGAGTAGTAGTGCCCCCTGGTCAACTTTACCGACGGGTAACAAACAAAGCAATCACGCGCATTCGAGAAGCGCTGTGAAAAATTGAACCTCAGTTGGTATTATTTATCACAAGGAGATACGATATGAAATTAACAATCGCAAGAAAGCTATTCATTGGATTCGGGATTTTGGTCTTCTTGTTGGTCGTAATTGCTATTTTCAGCGTCAATAGCTTGAATCGAACACAGGTGCTGACTTCGGAATTGATTGAATACCAAAAAGTGGTCCAGGCGACCAATCAATGCAAGGAAGCCATATTTACTGCCAGGGTCGGTGTTGTGCAAACCTACCTCTCTGGGACCAGGTCAGGATTGAGCAGGACAGCAACCGCCCGGAAAGATTATGATGGGTCATGGGATGAAATTAGAAAGTATCGGGCGATAGAAAAAGGAGAGCTGCTCCTGGAAATTGAGGAAATTCGAGTGGAATATGATCGGCGATTGGATCAAGCCATTTCCTCGCTCACAGCTAACCCTGATGCTCTTGATGAAGGGGACCCGGATGTGCTAGATATCATCAATGCTAACCTTGACTTCGCTGACAGTTATGCTTACAGCACAATGCTGCCAGCCTTGGATCGTCTTCATGAGCCAGAGCTAAAAGCTTTGGAAGAGTTGGCTGCTTCTGCAGAGCGCAGATCTACCGCCATGACCACATTATCCGTGTTGTTTGGTCTTTTCAGTGTTATTGTAGGCGCTGCTGCAGCTTTCTTTATCAGCCGTGGGATCACCCGCTCCTCTTTGGAACTCAGCAAAGCAGCTGATGCTATCAGCCGTGGTGATTTGGATGTGCCTATTATGATTAAAACTGGAGATGAAATGGAAGACCTGGCGGATTCAATTGAAAGAATGCGAAACTCTCTGAAAGCTGCCATAGAACGACTCAGACGATAGAAGGGTAATATTTTTCCCCTTGTTTGGGGATCCCCGGTCTTAAAGTAAGGAGCTGCTGCGGAGATATTTGAGAGATTAAAGTGCCAATCTTTTTCATGAGATTGGCACTTTTTGTTTTTTAGGTAAACCAATTGTCGTTGATTTGATAGAGGTGTTTGCTGGACCAATCAACTACAGAAGAGGGGGAAATATATTAAAGGTAGCCCAGATTTGTTCTAGGGCGTCAAAATCTTCATCAGTCTGCAGAGATATCTAGATTAGCGCTAAATAAGCTGTGGGATCGGATATCCATACAAGAGATTTTCTTATCAATTTTGTGATTGGCGGTTAGATAAATAAATCTATCTTCCAACCGATGTCTTCCCCGGTGTGTTTGGTTATCTGTAGGACCATTCGAAACAAAAAGAGAGGATAGATATGATATAAATAATGAGGAAATTCCCTGCCAGAATCTGACCCTCTAAAAAGAGACGATGAAGGGTTGCGGCAATATCAACATTGACTAGTATAAAAAATTACAGGCATTATTCGTAGTGAATGGAGGAGATCATGACAGCCGAGACATATGAAAAAATTAAAACTTTATTAAACAGCAGCGACTCAGAGGAAATTCACCAGGGACTGGTGCTGATCCGGGAGGAACTGCCCAATATCACGGACGAATCAGCTCAATCATTATTTGAAATGGTCTCTGCCTTGTTTTACATTGACCTTCTCGATCATCCTGAACATGCCTTCGTCCTGGATGAGGCTGTTAGCCTGGTAGCTGATTTTGGGGAATTTGTAGTCCCGATTCTGCTTAATAACCTGGATGCCGGGGATATGAAAGCTCAATTAACAATTGGGCATGCTTTTGGGCGGATTGGGGAAGCAGCAATTGAGCCCTTGCTGGAGTCCTACATATGTGAAGAGAGTGAAGAATGCCGGATATTCCTGGTTTATGCGCTGGGCAAGATTCGATCACCCAGAGTTTTGGAAGCATTTGAAAAGGTTTTGGGCGCTGCCAAGGCGGATACCCTTGAATTAAGGGATACCGCGATTCGGGCTTTAGGTAACTTTGTGGAAGTGATTTCCCCCGAGGATTTACCAGAACCAAATAAAAATGAAATGCTGGAAGCGATTCAAGTTGCCCTAAGCGATTCCAGCGCCGGAGTGCGCTCTAAAGCTATCCGGAGCTATGGAAAATTAGCCCGGTTCAATCATTTATCGGGAGAAGAGAAAA
>CBDVDO010000069.1:0-7445 GCA_965372765.1 uncultured Anaerolineales bacterium | reverse complement strand
TAATTTTTCAATGATGATATCTGTGTCTTCATTTGATATGCCGCTGCTTTCTAAGACTCTTCTCCAAATCGGATATTGCAGCCTGGCACTCAAATCTGAGATGAGCTTAGTGCCGCCTGCGACTCCAAGGACAATACCAGTTGTCTCCCGGTTAAACTCCCTATCTACCCCATAACCAGCATCTTCCATAGCATCTCTGGCTACAATCAGCCCTAATAATTGGGATGAATCCGTCACTTCCAGGATATTGGGCGGCAGACCGAACTCAAGGGGATTAAACTCAATATCAGGGATAAAGCCGCCCCTTTTGCAGTAGGTTTTATCGACTGCCTGGGGATCTGGATCATAGTAATCATCTGCGTTCCAGCGAGAATCGGGCACATCGGTGATCCCGTCAATTTTATTCAGGATATTGTCCCAATACTCAGTCAGTGAAGCTGCTTTTGCAAACACGGCCGCTTGTCCAATTATTGCGACAGGAGTGTCTTGAAGTATGTTCGTTTTCATTTTTTTACTCCTTGAGAATTCAACTTGTGAAATCTTGTTGAGTTAACTCAGGATAGTATTCCTCTGGGTGATACCATCGAATTGATTTTCCTGGAACCGCCCAGCATAATCACGCCGCTCAGTATCTTTACAAAATCACCAGCTAAAAAAGGAAATAAGCCCATTTGAAGGACACTGGATTCACCGACAAACTGCACAAGCCAAAAGAGACCAAAAATATAAATGACCAAGCTGCCAACGATCATTGAAAGGCCTATGTAGACCAGGGATTTGTCGTATCTCAGCTCTGTCAGTATTCCTACAATATAAGCTGCTGCGATAAAGCCAATCAGGTATCCTCCGGTCGGACCAACTAAAGTGATGAAACCGGATTTCCCACCTGCAAATACTGGCAGCCCGGCTGCTCCCTGCAGAAGGTATAGTCCAACCGCGGCCGCCCCCCGATTTTTCCCGAGCAGTGATCCTATTAGCAGGACTACCAGTGTTTGACCAGTTACAGGTACAAGACTGAAGGGCAGGTTAAAAGTAAATTGAGCGCTAATGGCGAGAAGCCAGGAGGCTGAAATGACAATAGCAATATCCCTTGTCTTTTGTGGTATTGATTTTGCAGGTTGGAGGATATCAGTGTAGTTCATGTTATTTCCTCATCAATTGTGGATCGTCTGGATTGACTGACAAGCTTTCCGCGAGGGCGAAAGAAACAAGCAGTGCGCCTTTATTGACCTGATCTCCGATTGCAGTGTGGAGTTTGGTAATCTTCCCGGCACTTGCACTCCGAATTTTCATCTGCATCTTCATTGCTTCCTGAATGAGAATAGTGTCTCCTTCCTGGATGTAATCTCCTTCTTTGACCAGGATGTCGACGATTAACCCAGGCATAGGAGATATCACCAACTCTTTATTTTTGCCAGGAGTTTTGGTTGGGTTGTGAAAACCAAGAACTACCTCTGTGGAAAGATGGATTCCATCGATTTGAATATCATAAGAGCCGTTTTGATTGGGTTGCAGATACGCTTCTATATTTCGATTCGGGTCTCGAAGAATATGCAATCCATTCCCATTAATGGATTCAAGATCAAAATTATATTGATCGCCATTAACTAGCAACAGATCTTTTTCGATCCGTATATCATATGACCGGTTGCCAACGTATACTCTGTAATCTGCCATATTTCCTCATAGGGCGGAGCCAAACGGGTTCACGAACCAGCGTTTGTTTGCTCCTGCCAGGCTTTTTGCCGCCAGGGATTGATATCCCCACTGTCCTGGAGTTCCTTGGATTTTCGTTTGTTATGGATATGAAGCGCTGTAGCTACTGCGGCATATCGAGTAAGTGTTTCTTCGGGAATCAGCTCTTTCGGTTCAAAGTCATCCAGGAAGGTTGTGTCTATCTTTCCTGTTTGATAGGGATGAGACTCAAGAATTTGAGTCAGAAATACCAGGTCTGTTTTTAGACCACCAATTTGGTATTCTTTTAACCCTCTCTTTAGACGTTTAATCGCGCTTTGCCGATCTTCTCCCCAGGCGATGACTTTTGATAACAAGGAATCGTAATCTGTTGTCACTTCCATTCCCTGATAGAGCGCACTATCTACCCGGATTCCAGGTCCGCCAGGTTCTTTTAAGTATGAGATTTCACCAGTTGTGGGTAGGAAACCTGCTTCCGGATCCTCGGCGAGGATTCTGGCTTCGATGGCTGATCCCTGAGGATTGATATCGGATTGGGATAATGTCATCTCACCAGTGATAGCTAATTGGATTTGCTCCCGAATTAAATCAACTCCGGTAACCATTTCAGTTACAGGATGTTCAACCTGGATCCGGGGGTTTACTTCAATGAAATAGAATTGGCGATTTTGATCCATTAAAAATTCTACGGTTCCCAGGCTTCGATAATTCGTTGTGGATCCCAACCGATGAGCAGCAGAAATTACACAAGACCGTTCCTCAGGGGATAATTCAGACGCCGGAGATTCCTCTATGAGTTTCTGATGACGCCGTTGTATCGAGCATTCCCGTTCACCAAAAGTAAGTATTTCCCCATTTCCATCGCCTAATATTTGAACCTCGATATGGCGAGCATTTTGAACCAAAGGTTCTAGATAGATAGTGCCATCTCCAAAAGCAGCGAGAGCTTCTTCCCGGGCCAGGTCAATTACATCTGCTAACTCATCTTGGGATCGAGCCAGCCGGATTCCTTTTCCGCCGCCGCCTGCAGTTGCTTTTACAAGCAATGGGAAAGATAGATTGTTGTCTAAAAGAGATTGAACAGGGTTTTCTTGGAGAGGTTGATCTGGGCCTGGTAATACCAGCAAACCTGCCTCCCTGGCAGCTTTGCGTGCGGTGAGTTTATCTCCAAAAAGAGACATGGTCTCGGGACGGGGACCGATAAAGACTAATCCCGCATCTTCAACAGCTTTCCCAAAATCAGGATTTTCAGCCAGGAAACCGTATCCCGGATGAATGGCGGTAGCCTGGATATTTTTGGCTGCTTGCAGCAGGGCTGAAATATTCAAATAACTTTCTGATGCCCTGGTTGGACCGATTAAAATTGCCTCATCTGCGTACCGGGTATGAAGAGCGTTTCGATCTGCCTCAGAATAAACTGCTACAGTCGGAATATTCATGTCCCGACAGGTGCGGATAACTCGTATGGCAATTTCACCCCGATTGGCTATTAGTAATTTCATAGTCAAATACCAACCTATAAGGGAATATTCCCGTGTTTCCGATTTGGAGTCGGCAACCTCTTATCCCGAAACATGTGTAGGGACTGGATAATTCTTGATCTTGTTTCCTCAGGAGAGATGATGTCATCAATATGACCTTCTGCGGCAGCCAAAAATGGTGATGCCAACTTCTCGCGGTAAGCTGAAGAGAGTTCCTTTTGGAGTAATTCTGGATCTGCAGAGCTGGCAAGCGCTTTGCGATGGAGAATTTTTACTGCGCCTTCTGGTCCCATGACTGCGATTTCTGTTTGCGGCCAGGCAAAATTCTGGTCCCCAGCCAGGTGTTTGGATCCCATAACAATGTAAGCCCCGCCGTATGCTTTGCGCAATATGAGTGTAATTTTAGGAATCGTAGCCTCGGCATAGGCAAAAATCATTTTAGCACCATGCCGGATTATTCCCTCATGCTCTTGTTCGATACCCGGTAAAAATCCAGGAGTATCCACAAGGGTGATTACCGGGATATGAAAAGAATCACAAAAACGGATAAACCGGGCACCCTTATCTGAGGCGTTGATATCAAGAACGCCGGCATAATGGTCAGGTTGGTTCGCGACAATCCCGATTGGAATACCATCCAGGCGGGCAAAACCGATCACAATGTTTTCTGCATAGCCTTGTTGAATCTCCAGAAACTCTGAATTGTCGACCAGTATTTCAATGACCCGGTGAATATCGTAGGGTTCATTGGGCTGCTGGGGAACTACATCAGCCAACTTTGGGGTTGACCTTTGCGGGTCGTCTGTAGAATTTGTAACAGGTGGTGGGGCTAGATTATTGGAAGGAAGATAACTAAGCAGCCAGCGAACCTGTTCCATGATAGTTTTTTCATCAGGGGCTTTAAAATGAACTACACCGCTCTGGCCATGATGAACTTCGGCACCCCCCAGGGACTCTACATCGATCTCTTGGTGAGTAACCTCTTTAATTACTCCGGGACCGGTGATGAACATCTGAGATGTACCTTCAACCATAAATACAAAATCTGTGATAGCCGGGGAATATACAGCGCCGCCGGCGCAGGGACCGAGAATAATTGAAATTTGGGGGATTACTCCGGAAGCTTGCACATTTCTGTAGAAAATATCACCATAGGCAGCAAGGGAATTTACGCCTTCCTGTATGCGAGCTCCTCCTGAATCGTTTAGCCCTATTAAAGGGGCGCCATTTTGGATCGCCAGATCCATAATCCGGGCGATCTTTTTGCCGTGGATTTTTCCAACGGATCCACCCATCACGGTGAAATCTTGCGCAAAAAGGTAAACAGGCCTACCGTTAATTTCTGCTTTTCCGGTGATTACACCATCTCCGTAAGCAGTGGATTTCCCATTTTCTGAAGAATTGATTTCTTGAGATGCGAAAAGACCGATTTCCTGAAAACTGTCGGAATCGACCAGATCCCCTATTCTTTCCCGGGCTGTTAATTTCCCTTTTTTATGCTGCAGTTTAATGCGATCCTTTCCACCGCCAAGGACTGCATATCTGCGTAATTTTTCTAAAAAACCGCTACTCTTGCTCATAATCCACCTCAAATGAGGGCATTGTGATTTTATACATTGCAGGCTATAACACCAATTTGGGAATAGTGTTACGCACATAATTTTGTACAGTAAGCATTGTTACGAGCACGGTCTCGAAAGCTGATTTTTCTGAAATTTTCCACTAAGGGGAAATTGTCATCTTCTCCCTCAGGCAAAGTCAGGATCCCATAACCAGGAGATTCTCACTTCAAGGGAGAGGTTCCTGGCTATTACAGATTGTGTGGAAATTTCAGGGGAAAATCAAACAGGTTTTGGCAGATAAGGAGAAAGGGGAGGGCTATTACCGGCGCTGAGAACGAAGACAGAACAGCTGGATCAAATCATCTTGGCTGCAATAATATTTAAGGATTAACTGGAATAGAAAGAGGTGGATAGCCGTATGGTAAACTCGGGATTTATTTGAGTGGACGGGTATGGGGTTCCATTTCTGAGGCGATATTTTATCCTAGCTGGAATTGAAGATTAATTCCCAAGCACATGATCCAGAAACTCTGGAATCCGCTCCAGGGGTATTGGATCCAGGTTTGGAGTGATCAGGTGCATTCCGTGAAGATTTCCGTTGCTCCAACTTTCCTGGTAGTAATTGTCCCCGCTTGCCTGGGTACAAATCATGGAATCGGGGTCATTTTTATCAAACAGGCACCAGGCTGGTCTTGGAGGATCATTTGCGCCCAGGGTTGTAACCATATCCGGATAAGAGAGACCAAGGTAATTACCCGGGGAAAGGGAAAGCGCACCCAGGCAGGCGTCGGGATCAATTTCAAGAACTGCGGCACAACCGTATATCGCGCCATCAGCCCCAATGCTGGCGCCTATAGCAATCACTCTATCCGGGTCCACTCCTTCCAGGGTGCGGGCATATTCCAAACTTGCCCGGGCATCCAGCAGCCAGCCATCAGGTTCTGATGCATTGCACCTGCCCTCGCAATTCCGGAAAGTGAAGGTCAGGATGTTGTAACTCACATCAAGGGCCAGGGAGGGGAACCAGGAGGGGTCTTTCCAGGGAACGCCGTTTTGATCTCCGGTTAACCCTCGATTTTGCAGCCAGAAGGCGATTTCAGTCCATTCGTCCTGATCACCGGGATACCAGTGCATCAGGACAATCACTGGGGCGCCCTCAAACGAGGCAGGATAAAATTTACCCTGCAGCGCTTGATCATCTTCCGCAGAAAAACTTACAGACCGGGGTTCTGGGGGCAGAGTAGAAGGTACTTGGGTATTGGGTTCTTGGGATTCAGGTACTTCGGTTGGTAAGACAGACGCTGTTTCAGGGATAGCTGAGATTTCTTTTGTCGCTACCAGAGGCGGCTCAGGAGGGGTTCTGGTTTTATTGTCGTCGCAGGCAGTTGTGAAAATCAATAGGATAAGAAGGGGAAGGAAAAGCCGCTTATTCATGGTTTCGACCCTTTATCTGGTTGAAGTTAAATAAGGAGAACCTCTTCTGATTATCAAGGATAGAAAGGTTTTCGTCAAGTTTTCGCCGCCAAGCGCTAATCAGTTATCAGCCGAAATTATCCTGTTTTCTTCCAGGAGGACAGGTCTGTTTATGATTGCAGCTTCTTGGATATCAGCCGGTCTAATTTTCCCATTGGGTAATTAGAGAGGGAATCAAGAGAAACCCAGGCTGATTCAGTGTGGGAGGTGAGCCGAAACTCACGGGATTTAAGGGAACAGTGGAAGGCATGCAGGGTGACTTTATAATGCGTATAGGCATGATGGAAGACACCTAGCGGTTCACCAACGCTGATGGGCACACTGAGTTCCTCAAGGATTTCACGTCTCAGGGTTTCCGGTAGAGTTTCATTATTTTCCTGTTTGCCGCCCGGGTATTCCCACATTCCACCCAGAAGCCCATCAGGCGGACGGTTTGCCAGGAATAACTTTCCATTTTCCTGGATTACAGCCGCGGGTACCTGCAGATGAGGGAGAGGTGGCTTTCCTTTTCGGATTGGGCGGCTTTCCTGGAGGTCAAGTTTGTTTGCAAGACAGTCGTCAACAAGGGGGCAAGTTTTACAATCCGGATTTTTAGGTAGACAGATGAGAGCACCCAGCTCCATTAAAGCCTGGTTGAATTCTCCAGACCTTCCAGGAGGAAGGAGATTCTGGGCAATTTGCCAGAAGGCCCGTTCGGTGACAGCTGTCTGAATGGGTGTGCTGATATTAAAGTAGCGAGCATATACCCTGCGGACATTGCCATCAACGACAGGAACATCCTTGCTAAAAGCAATTGACCCGATCGCTCCAGCAGTGTAGCGACCAATCCCTGGTAGAGCTTGAAGAGAAACTGAATCTTGAGGAAGTTTTCCTTGATATTCTTCAGCAACAATTTTTGAAGCACGGTGAAGATTCCTGGCGCGGCTGTAATAACCCAGACCTTCCCATACAGAAAGCACTTGATCTTCTTTTGCTTTGGCAAGGGAAAAGAGGGAGGGAAACACGGTCATCCAGCGGGTGTAATAGGGTATAACTGTCTCAATCCTGGTTTGCTGGAGCATTATTTCAGAGACCCAGATTCGGTAGGGGTCTTTGGTTTCCCGCCAGGGAAGGTCACGGGCGTTTTTCCCATACCAGGTGAGTGATATGTTCTGAAAAGAGGCCTTCATATTCCTTTTCATAGGCCATAAACCTAGTGTACCATTCAGGGGAGCCCCGCAGTCAAGTATTTTAT